>DASZMF010000947.1:0-4757 GCA_035552035.1 Candidatus Angelobacter sp. | reverse complement strand
ATAAAGACTGAACCACCTAGGAACATAAAGGAATTTTTTACCAAAAGAACAGACTTCGTGATCCTTCATGTCCTTTGTGGTTAAAATTCTTAAAAAACACAAAGCCGGCATTGAGCAGCCGGCTTTGTGTTGCGGATGGGCTCATCCCTGGGCTCATCAAATGAAGTCAGCCGCACTGCGGCAAAGCCGCGGTTACCGCTGGCCGCAAACTTTGTGCCGGTCTGGTCCTGCCATGGCGGATGCACGTAACTCGTTTCCGTCTGGGCGTCGCGTCAAATTGTTTATACTCCGCCACAAACTGCTGCTTCGCCCGATGCAGCAGCACCCGCAGATACTCCCTGCTCACGCCCATTTCAAAACACACTTCATCTTTGTCTCTTTGTTCATAAAAAACGGCGCTGAGCAGCTTGCGGTCTTTCGCTGAGAGCTTTGCCATGACCAGCTGTACCTGTTTCCTGGTCTCCGCCGCCAAAAGCATTCCGTCGGGTGACGGAGATTGGTCAGTGGGATCAGCCTGCAAATCATCTAGCGGTTTAGTGCGTGCATGTGTGCGATACGATTCCCGCAGTATGTTGTTGCACACGGAACTTACAAAGGCGCCAAACCGTTCCGGCTGGCGAATGCCGCCTTCCGCCCGGACCGCCGCCCACGCCCGCAATAAAGTTTCCTGCTGCACATCCTTGATATGCTCCGGACATGCCAAACGACGGCGTAATTTGTTCTGTAATATCCTGCTGAAATACGCCACAAAATGGGCTTCAGTGGTGCCGTCTTGCGCCCTGAGTCCGTGCAGATAGTTTTCAGTAAATTGGTGAAAATCCAGATATTGTGCGGTACCCATCGACTGCTCCTTACAGCGCCCTCTTCGCTCGATGAGCGCTGTCCAGCGATCGGCATTCTTCCTCCAGACCACGGGTTTCTCCTCCCATCGCCTGCCCGGAACCTCATTGAAATGATTGCTTACCGTCGCTTGTTACCTAAGACGGCTGGGGTCTGGATTTCCCTTTGGGATTTGCGATTTTTTTAAACCTATTTTTGAAATGATAAATAGCAAGAAATTGTCATTTGGCTGCGCAATTGTTCATAAAGAAGAGGCACTCGATGTGCCTCTTCTCTAATTGCGTTTTTCATGTCCATTTATTGCAGCGGTGGCTTGCTAGTGCGCACAAGGATTCCGCCCACCTGACAGTCCACTGTCTCAGAAACAGGCAAGAGACGGGCCTTTGTTTGATCCGGTCGCATTACCGCAGACTTAAATAAATCAGCCGAAATCTGCGGCATGGAGCTTGGTCGAGCATTCGCTGGCTGTTGCGGTGTTCGTTCTTCTGAAGGTTCTATCTCAATGATGCTGTATTTCTCCACCAAATCCGGAAAAGCCTTGCGCAATGTGAAGTTAAAGAAATCGACCGCGTGCTTCCTTTGCGCCGCCTCGTCCTTCATTTGGGGGGCAGCTCCAAAGAAAAATCTAAGTACCCCGGGTGGACAATGAGGAGAAGCTTCACAACCCCCACCTAATTCTGAACAAGACATTTTTACCTTGTCAGGATCATCTACATAATATTCCAGGATATGGTTTGTCGGCATCACGCCTTTTTTGCCCGACGAAAAAGTCACATGCAATGGTCTTCCAGCAAAATTAATGCTGTTTGGAAACGGTAAAGTAATCGTCGCTACACGCGCAGGTAAAATCCATTTTTCGGTTTCCGCCAGAAAATCGTGGAACCCAGGATTGACATAACTTTCCTGATAATTTCTGAGGCCGCTCGCGGACAACTTAAAATTGTAGCCGGCTGGATCTTTAACCGTGGGTGCCTTGGCTTTCACAGGATCGTTAAAGAAAAAATCATGGTCCAGGTCATGTCCGGCATCCGCCTTCGGTATGAATGCGGTCAGTTGATTCGGGTTATTTTTTTGAAGCACTAGCGCGAATGCTCCTTCAAAAAGGACTTGCACGGTCCGTACCCTGGCCCCGGATGGAGGAGCTACCGCTGGTGGTTGATGGTCTTCACTTTTGCAGCCGAGCGCACTGATAAGCGGCATCGCGGCAAGTGCTTTCAAAACATCCCGTCGATTCATTTGTCCCTTCTCCTGCAACGTAAATGAAAAACCTGTTCCCAAAATGAACAAACAATGTCAATAAAGTTTATAACCGGTCGGTTCGCGCATTCTAATTTACTCTTCCTGTTACGCTGAAACCTGCCCAATAATAAGGATGAGGCATGGTCGCCAATATCTCTCTCCGGGCATCATACGCCGCTTGCTCAACGCTCCTTCCAGACCCCGCATGCTGGTAAAAACTAATCATGAGTCGAGACGTAGTTTCGGAATCGACATTCCAGTGACTTGCAAAAATCTGCGGTACACCCGCGGCAAGAAAAGCATGGACCAGACTATCTGTGTCCCATAAACCATTGTCACGGCCTTTCGCGGTAGAACAAGCTGCGAGAACAACCAATTGCATATTTCTGAATAGTTCTGGCGTAAAATCCTTTGCCGAAAGCGTGCGGTTTTGGTTGAACGCCAGGGCCGTTCCGCTGCCATCTGCCCGCCCGTGCCCCATGTAATGAAAGATAGATGCTTCCGGAAACCTGTGTTGCACCTCACTCCATGATGTATTTAAAGAATCCATCACGGTAGATCGCGGGAACAATCCGGCAATTGCTTTTCTCTGAGTTTCTATTCCCGGCAGGTATCCTGATTTAGGAGCATGCGAAGCATCCAGAACCAGAATGGGAGTTTTTTTGTTGATTGCCTCATAGGGCCGAAGGCTATCTTCCACGTGCGTGCCAGGGGAATAGACAACAGGAAACTTTTCACCAAAATACCAGCCATCTGGACTACGCAGGGCCTCTACCGGCAAATTATAAGCAGATCGGTCTAGCTCGACGGTTATTGTTTCAGACTCAGCTAGATGAGGCACGATGGATTGTAAAAGTTTCGCGTAGAGTAACTGCCCCTGCTCCTGAACTTCACTTAAACTTGAATCTGGATTGGAGCAATGCTCAACAAATTCTCGGACCGTACGCTCAAAATCCTGTTGCTTGAAATCTACCCAAACACTTTCGATGCCTTTGCTATTGCGAATCCATGTTTGCAGTCCGTCATTAAAACTCGCATAGATCAGACGTGTGCCTGCCACAGGCGTAATATTGGCAGCATTGCGCTTTTTCTCAATAGGCGCAAGCCGCTCATTTATTACACGCCTACCAGCATGTAAACCCTGGAGCAGCGGCCGGCCTTGATACCACTCCCACCGCTCCAATGCCTGCCCTGGTTTCTTTTGTTCAAGCAATACACGCACCAGGCCACGATAACTGTCATCAGCTGCCCTGAGCCATGCGAGCCGATCGGGACCTTCTTTAAGAGTAGTCAGCGAAGCTTCCACCAGATCTATCGTCGACTGGTAGGCGCTTGACGCCTCATCAAGCTGTCGTAAATCCCAATGAATATTTCCCAGCAGCCTATAAAAACTGACAGCAATAAATTTGTCTTGTGTAGACTTTAGAATCTGCTCGACTGGCTGGAGGGTCGCTAAAGCCAGCGCTGCATCGCCATGTTGCAGTTGCAACTCAGCCGGCTCAATTTTTGTTCTCAATACATAATCTTTTGCATAAACCTGGTCTGTATTTTTCAGCACAGCGGACGCTTTTTGATTCTCACCTTCCGCCAGATTTGTTTCTTTTAGCGCCAGCAAAATATTCGCTAGACGCAAATGTAACATCCCCTCGCGTATGTTATTTCTGCGGATAAGCGTGTTGGGATCTTCACGCATTTCAAGCGTGTGCCGTAAAAGAGTTTCTGCCAGATATAGAGACCCTGTTTCTCGCGCACATTGCCACATCACCGCATAAAACTGGTCCAGACGCTCTGAAGGGTATTTGCCCTGCCAGTACAATCCAAGGCCAGCCACACCCAGACTCCATGATTCGTCACATCTTCCTTGTTGGTGTTTCATGCCGGCAGAAATGCCAAGAATGCGCAGTTTTTGCACAGGAAGCTGAAATCCGGTCGCAATGTCCAAACTCAAATTCGAATCATGATCGGCTTCCGCCAATTCGACCTGAAAGTTTCGGCATTGTGCTTTTTCAAGTAATACTTGGGCTTGTAACCAACGATAGGACGTTCCTGACAACTTCTCTTCGATGGGACCAGCCCGGGCAAGACAGCTTGCTCCTTGAAGTTTATTTCTCAGTGCATAAACTTCCTGGAATCCAGCAAGCAGTTCAGCTGAATAATTTTTATGGTGCATAAAAGCTGTGGCTGCATGGCGCGATTGCGATAAAGCTTCATCGAAGCGGCCCTTCTCATTATTTTGCACTGCATCACCCAACTCTTGTATGGCCGACAAATCACGTGGCTGAATAGCTCCTAAGAGATCCCTCCACCAGAAGTCCTGGTGTTCTGCAAATACATCCGCCAGTCCGCTCACTGCCTGATAGGCATCGCTTTCCTTGTCTGCCATCGCAACCGGCAGCCATTCGCTCAACGCTTTTTGCTGATACTGTTCCGGGTCCTCAGGCCTTAAATTGCCCTGGGCTTTTTGTTGCAAAAAAAAAGAGGGATCTGAATAACTTTGCTGCGGCCTGGCGGAAATCTTGGCCTTCGCGTCTTTCAAGTGTTGCTGGGCTTCGTTCGTCCAGTCGCTGGTGCTGTCAACCTGGAGATATTTCTCCCACGTTGAGACGGCCAGGTCCCATGCTTGTGTCTTCTCATACGCCAGTGCCAGGTCAAAAAGAGCGCTTGCCTGATCGTCTTTG
>DASZMF010000946.1:0-1521 GCA_035552035.1 Candidatus Angelobacter sp. | reverse complement strand
TCACAGCCGTCCCAGAGCATGAAGTTGATTGAGGCTTAAAAAGGCGCTGGACGGGCGGGTTGAGCTCTGCCACCCGGCAGGTGATGAAAAATGCAGAACATTTTGCCCAGTCGTCCGCACGTCCAACGCGCTCCAATTTGATTGTGCTCCATCAGCTCTTCAAGCTAATTCCCCGTGCTTTCATCCGTGAGGCCGGCAACCAAAGCGGTGCGCAGGCCAGGTCCCGCAGCTTCTCAGTACGCAGCCATCTGGCGGCGATGTGCTTTGCGCAGCTCTCCCATGCCATCGGTCTCAATGATGTGTGCGACTGGCTGCGCATGAAGCGGCAGGCTCTGGCCACGTTGGGGGCCACGCCGCCTTCGCGCAATGCCCTGTCGCATGCCAACAAGGTGCGCCCGGCGCTCTGCATCGAGCAGTTGTTCTGGAAGCAGCTTGATCACCTCCAAAGCTGTGAGCCGGGTTTTGCCCGGGGGAAAGCGGGCAAGGGGTTGCTGCGGCGCTTCCGGGTGAAGATTCACGCGGTGGACTCCACCACGATGGAACTGGTGGCTCATTGCCTGGATTGGGCCAAACATCGGCGGCGCAAAGCCGCGGCCAAGATGCACCTGCGTCTGGATCTCCAGAGCTTTTTGCCCAGTTGCGCCATTGTGGACACTGCCAGGCACCACGACAGCCTGCGGGCGCGCGAGGTGTGTGCCGCGCTGCAGAGCGGTGAAGTGGTGGTCTTTGACAAGGCCTATGTGGACTTCGGGCATCTTGGCGAGCTTGACTCCCGTGGTGTCTGGTGGGTGACGCGGGCCAAAGACAACATGATCTGCCGCCGGGCCAGGAACCTGCCCCTGCCCATTGGGGGCAAGATCATCAAAGACCAGATCGTCGTGCTCGGCGGAGGCCAGGTGGCACGCCGCGTGGAGGCCTGGGTGAAGGTCGATGAGAAGGAGCAGCTCATGGTGTTTATCACCAACAACTTCGATTGGAGCCCCCAAAGCGTCTGCGATCTGTATCGCTGCCGCTGGGACATTGAGGTGTTTTTCAAGCAGGTCAAGCAGACCCTGCGCCTGAGCAACTTTCTGGGCCACAGCGCCAACGCGGTGCGCTGGCAGGTCTACAGTGCTTTGCTGGTGTATGTGCTGTTGCGCTTTCAAGCCTATATGAGCCAGTGGGGGCACAGCTTCACGCGGCTCTTTGCGGTGATCCGCTCGGCGCTCTGGGAGCGGCTGGAGCTGTCCTGCTTGTTGCGAAGTTATGGGACAGCAGGAGGCGGCTTCAAGATATGGGGGGCACTGGCTCAGGCGTGGCTGCCTGGGCTGGCGCCCAAAACCACCTGACCTTATGGGACAGCATTGCCTCGGAAAAGAGCCAAGCACACAGAAAAACCCATTTCGCCATTTTAGAATCCGATCCGCGCCACCCAGGACAATGAGGCCAAAATGCTCAGTTTTGCGCCTCTATGGGATGGCTGTGAATTTGATGAATAAATTGAAAAAACGGCCAGAGTGAAGAAGAATCTTGAAATGTTCG
>DASZMF010000945.1:0-3980 GCA_035552035.1 Candidatus Angelobacter sp. | reverse complement strand
TATCGCGCGGTGCGCTCTGGAGCGCGCTATGAGCGCACGCTGGACCTGCTGAGCAACGTAAAACGCTTTGCTCCGGGAATGGTTTCAAAGACCGGCGTGATGGTTGGCATCGGCGAGACGACAGAAGAGTTGCTGGAAGTTTTCCGCGACCTGGCCGCGCGCAAAGTGGATATCCTCACCGTTGGCCAGTATCTGCGCCCATCTAAAGACCACCTGCCCATGACCCGCTATTACACGCCGGAAGAATTTGCCTTCCTGAAGACTGAAGCCATGAAGATGGGCTTCAAGCACGTGGAGTCCGGGCCGCTGGTGCGCTCGAGCTATCACGCGCACGAGCAGGCAGAGAGCACCGGACTGATCAAGCTCGGCTCAGCTGCTGCACAATAGCGCTGCGGAATAAAGCGCCACGCAATAAATCGCTGCACAAATAATTTCTTCTAAATTAGACGCAATAAAAAAACCCGGCTTGCCGGCCGGGCTTCCTCATTTGCGATTTTTTACTAATTACCAGACATGGCAGGCATTTACCTTCACCATGGGCTGTCCGGCTTTGCAGCCCCATGCCTTTTGGAATTCAGGCATGTTCTGCACCACGCCGTTCGCGCGATAGTTGCCAGGTGAGTGTTCGTTATTCTGGGCCAGCAGACGGGCCATCTGGTCGGTCTGGTTCTGGCACCAGATTTGTCCCCAGCCAATAAAGAAGCGCTGTTCGGGCGTAAAGCCGTCAATCTTCTCTGGCTGCTTGCCGGAATCAGCAATTGATTTCATCAGCGCCATGTAGGCAATGCGCAGTCCGCCATTGTCCGCGGTGTTTTCGCCCAGCGTGAGTTTGCCGCGCACATGCACGTCATCGATGGCAACGAACCCGTCGTATTCATCCACAATGCACTGCGTGCGATCTTTAAATGCCTTGGTGTCTTCCTCGGTCCACCAGTTCTTGAGATTGCCTTCAGGATCAAAGAGCGCTCCTTCATCGTCAAAGCCGTGTGTAAGTTCGTGGCCAATCACGGCGCCCATGCCGCCAAAATTGAGAGCGTCATCGGCTTTGAAATCGTAAAACGGCGGCTGCAGAATGCCCGCCGGGAAATTAATATCATTTTCCGTGGGATCGTAATACGCGTTCACGGTGGGCGGCGTCATTTGCCATTCCTGCTTGTCCAGCGGCTTGCCGATCTTGTCCAACTCGCGATGGGTTTCGAACGTATAGGCCCGGAGCGAATTTCCCAAAGCGTCCCCTTTTTCGACTTTTAATGTGCTGTAGTCACGCCACTTGCTGGGATAGCCAATTTTGTTCTTGATGGCATCCAGCTTTACCAGCGCCTGCTTTTTGGTGGTCTCGGACATCCAGGGAAGATCGCTGATGTCCTGGCGCAGCGCGGCTTCCAGTTGGTTCACCATCTTCAGCGTGCGTTCCTTGGCTTCCGGCGGATAGTACTTCTCTACAAAAACCTGGCCCAGAGCTTCGCCAAGCTCGGCGTCGGTGTCGGTAACGCAGCGCTTCCAGCGCGCCTGCAGCTCTTTGGTCCCGCGCAAAATCTTGCCATAAAAATTGAAGTTTTCATCAACGAATGCTTTTGGCAGCGTCAAGGTCTGAGAGTGGACCAGGTGCCAGCGCAGATACGTTTTCAAGTCATCCAGGCTGATACTTTGCAGCTCAGCATTGACCGCCTTGAAGAAATCCGGAACGACTACATTGACGCTGGTGAATGCGGGAGTTCCCATATCAGTGAGATATTTCGTGAACGAAAAAGACGGAGTGAGCGCCTGCCATTCCTGCTGGGAGAGCTTGTGATAAATCTTTTCGGGCTCGCGGCGCTCCACGCGGTCCATGGAGCCTTTGGCCAGGGCGGTTTCAATATCCATGACTGCTTTGGCTTCCGCCGCCGCTTTCTCTGGAGAATCGCCCAGAAGCTTGAACGTGTTGGCGACATGCTCCACATAAGCCTGGCGCAACTTTACCGATGCGGGATCGTCCTTGAGGTAATAGTCGCGGTCCGGCAATGCGAGTCCGCCCTGGTCCGCCTGGGCGATTACCTCTTTTGCATTCTTAAAATCAGTACCGGAGAAGAAGTTGAACAGGCTATCGCTCCCCTGACTATTTAAGTGGGCCAGCAGCGCGGGTAGATCGGCTTTATTTTTCAATCCATCAATGCGGTCAAACTCCGGCTTTAGAACTGCAATACCTTTTTTGTTGATCGCCTCTTCGTCAATGCAGGTCGCGTAATAGTCGCCAATTTTCTGCTCGTTGGGAGTGCGGTTTGAAGTCTTCGCGGAGTTTTCCAGTATCCCGCGCAGAACGGTAAGGTTATGTTCCGCCAGCTCACCAAAGCGGCTCCAGATAGCCTGGTCAGAAGGGATGGGATTATTTTTCTTCCACGAGCCGCAGGCGAATTGATAGAAGTCCACGCAAGGGTCGGCCGTTTTATCCAGAGCGGAAACAACCGGGTTGGCCGCAGGTGTGCTCTGCTGTGCGACGGCGGTAATGGCCGTCAAGCAAGAAGCCAATAAAAATACTGCAACCAGAAATCGAGATAAACGCATGGTGTTTTTGTCCTCAAAAAGATTTTACAGAAGAAGCCAGGCTTGCGATTGCGTCGTTCTATCTTTCGGAGGTGCCGCTGCCTGGTTGTGTCACATTGCAGATGGGGCTCTTCGTCTTCGCCCGCAGCGCCAAAAAAACAAAGCCCCTGACCAATTCGGAACAGGGGCTTCATGCTGACTGATGCCAGGTCTATGACTTCTTCGCAGCTTTGTGTGCAGCTGTGGAAGACTTGCTTTTGGCTTTGCTTCCCAGTGAGACAGGCGGCGAGCCAGCTGGATTGGTACAGGGTGTAATGTTGGTTGGCGCCCCTGATCCTCCGGCTACCGAGCCAGCAAGGAACCAGGAAAAATCTGTCTTGGTATTGCAGGCAAAGTAGTAGTTGCTGTCATTCGGGTCAGTGGGCGAAATAAAGTTGCTCATGTTGAGAAAGCTGGGATAGTTCGGGTTGGGCAGCACAAAATTCGTGTTCGTGACGGGAGGATTATTAGGGTTGTTGCCATATGCTGCCGTTGTATGGCATGACATGCAGTTGGATTGAACTCCCACCACACCTGTAAGACCCGTTTCCAGATAAGGGTTGTAACAAAGCACGTTCTTCCCGGTCAGGCTGTTCGGTGGATCATTGGTCATGGAGTAGGCCGTGCACATGGCGTAGTTATTGAACGGCGCCTGGATGCTCGAAGGCGGAGCGCCATAAGGGAACGGCTGGTTGTAATTCCACCAGAAGGTTTGCCACGTCCAGTTGGCGTTTTCGCGGCTCGTCATGTGTATGGCCACCAGAATGGCAAAGTCGCCCTTCTGCGCCGTGCAGTCCTGCTGAACCTTGCAGATGCCCGTCGCCTCATCGGCCGTCAGCGCGAAGTTGAAAAATTCATTCACGCTCACATAACCGCTGGAAGGCTGGCCATTCGGGCAGTTGGGCACTACTTGAGACGTTGGTGGCTGCGGAGTGGTATAGACAGCTACGCACTGGTTCCACGTATCGGGAGTAGGGTTTGCCGGATTATTGCTGTTGGAAGGGCCAACGGTAAGGTCGCCGAGCCAGTAGGTCACCATCGTGATTCCGCCACTGTGCTTTGGGCCATTTACAACCTGATATACCGGTTTCAAACCCACCGCCGTGTTCACAAACGATGTTATGTTCCGCTGCTGTGGCGATGTGCCCACCGGCCAGGAGTTCTGCACATTCCATAGCCCGGTTGCTGTGTTGTAGTTGTTGCTCCAGACAAAGTCCGCGTAGTCAGTATTGAATTTATTGAACCCAATTACCTGGAGTTGGCCGTGCGCGGACCCTGTGGGGGCTGGCGCCAGTAGTCGACCGCCCGCGACACCCTTTGCATGGTGAAACTGGCGGAACTGCTCAAATTGGTGCGTAGGACGTCCGGTATTGCGTACCGCTGCCACTAAAGCGTTCTTCGGCGATGTTGGCTTGCCTGCC
>DASZMF010000944.1:0-1572 GCA_035552035.1 Candidatus Angelobacter sp. | reverse complement strand
AAAGAACAAGCTGCGTTCTTATATGTAGCAACGAGCTAAGGAGAAAATAATGGCGCAGGTCAAGATTTCCGTTATTAATGCCAGCACTGTTTTGAAAGATGAACAGATCAAGCCGGTGGTCAAAGCACTCCAGACCCAAGTGTCGCGCGACTTCTATCCTGTATGGGGAGTCGATGTCGATCTCGATTTTGTACCATCCAAACAAGACCCGCCCGCAGGACACTGGCTACTCGCTGTGTTGGATAACTCGGACCAGGCTGAAGCCCTAGGCTATCACGACATGACCGCCGACGGTCTGCCTCTAGGCAAGGTGTTTGCTGGGACCGATTTGCAATTCAGATCGCAATGGTCTGTTACCGCCAGCCATGAATTACTAGAGATGCTAGGTGACCCAGCAATCAATCTTACGGCTTTGACGATGACCGCGTTCACTGTGGACCAGAATGTTGTGGGGCGGTTGTACGCTTACGAAGTCTGCGACGCATGTGAGGCCGATCCTGACGGCTACGAGATTGATGGCGTTCTAGTTTCTGACTTTGTCTATCCAGAATGGTTCGAGTCCTTCCGACAGACGGGATCTGCTCAATTCGATTTCCGACAGAGAATTACAGATCCTTTCCAACTGCTGCCCGGAGGCTATGCCAGCATCTTTGACATTACGTCCTGCATGGGGTGGCAGCAGATCATGAGACCGATGCCAGCCCCAAGAAATGCCCCAGCAGCGCACCGCGCTCCAGTAGGAAGCCGGCGCGAGCGTCGGCGCACTCCGCGTAACCAGTGGATGAATAGTACAGCGCACTCTGGTGGGCGCTGAGATACTGCACCACCAATTTTTTTACCAAGGTGCCATAAAAGGTTTTAAGGGAAAAGCTAAGAAAGAATAACCTTTGCTCTGAATCAGGCCATAGACTCAAATTAGTTTTGATGGAACACAAAACTACTTCAACAGATAATTTGAATGGGAGTCGAAGCTTATCTGGCCCTGGCCCTGTGTTCTTTCAATATACATTTGTCCATCACCACCAGAATTCCCGCCTTGCGGGCCTTTTCGGCTGCTTCTTCATGGATCACGTCTTCCTGCAGCCAGATGGCCGGCACTTTCAGCCGGATGGCTTCGTCCACAATCTCCGGCACAAATTCTGAGCGCCGAAATACATTCACAATATCAATCTTCCCCGGCACATCGGCCAGCGCTGGTACGGCTTTTTCACCTAACGCACCTTTGATCATCGGGCTTACAGGAACAATGTGGTATCCATGGCTCTGCATGTAAGCGGAGACGCCATAGCTGGGGCGCAGCGGACTATCGGACAGGCCGACAACAGCAATGTTCTTGGACTTCTTCAGCAGTTCGCCGATCTCGTCGTTGGTATTGGTAGTTGTTTTCACAAGCGCCTCCAAAAGTCTCGCCGGTATTCTATCCATTTATTTCGATGCAAATCAGCAGAAATCCGCTCACTCTTTTTTCGCTCCGCCGCGTGACGCCTTCTCCAGGTACAACTTGGCCGCTACCTTGCGGATGGTCTCCGGCACGTTCTTATTATGGCGCAGCGCCTTCAAATCCTGCACCAT
>DASZMF010000943.1:0-3245 GCA_035552035.1 Candidatus Angelobacter sp. | reverse complement strand
GGACGCCAGTCTAGGGTTAAGTTTTGTATTCATCTTAATAGGCGGCTTAGCGGCGGACTTCCTGGAAACGCGCTTTAACCGTCAAATAGCCTTATTTTTGGCTGCATGTTTCGTCATTCGGGCCGTTCAGACAGTGGTGATACTTAACCATTGGATCCAAAATCTGGTGTGAATCCAAAGGGTCTGGGTTTATCATCTAACCAGATGGATTGCAGCTATCAGCAAGTAAAACCAGCAGGTGGTATATGTCGCGACCAGTCTTCGTCATTCCGTTTTTGGCGTTCGCCCTGCAAGTATCGCAAGCGCAGCTCTCCAGCCACGGAGCGCCAGCTTCAGTAGTGTCGCCCACGGGCAATGGCGTGCAGCACGGAGCGCCCGCCAGCGTACTCTCGCCTACACCGCTGCCTCCGGGTGTGCATCCGCCTTTGCGGTCAAACGTGCGGGTGAGCGGCCCGACGCGCCGGTTTGGCTCGCATCAGCACCGGTCCCAACCGCAGGTGTTTGTGCCAGTCCCGCTTTTCTATCCGATTTACAGTGATGGGGCTTATCCATCGGCGGCAGATCCTTATGTGCCCGACACTTCTGCTCCTGCGGATACGGCGCAGACGAATCCTGCTCCGGCAAGTCAGTCGTCTGCCAACCAGGCTTCTGCTAACCCATCCTCTGCAAACCAGGGTGATGATGAACTCCGCGCTGCGTACCTGCAAGGCGCACGCGATGCCATGACGTACCAACAGGGCGATCCACGTTACGGCCAGCACTATATGGATTCGCGCGAAGGCAGCCGGCAGGGTGCAGCAGAAAAACCCAAGCAACAGCCCGCCAGCACGAACGCGGAGTTTTCCATGATTCCGGTGGAAGACAAAACGCCATCGACGGTATTCATCTTTAAAGATGGCCATCAGATGGAGACAAAAAATTACGCCATCATGGGTGGGACGCTGTTTGATTTCTCTGGCACCACGCTGAAGAAGATCAAACTGGACGATCTTGATTCAACCGCAACCGTGAAAGCGAATGATGATCGCGGCGTGCAGGTGAAGCTGAACTAATACATTTGCGATTCGTGAATTGCGATTTGTGAATGCTTGAGAGAGCTTTGCAAATCGCAATTTTTACAGGATTTTTTACTCCTTCCTTTTGCTTGATACCCGCTCTGCCTTCCCCGTTCATTTATGCTATAATTTCATGTACTCTTCTGGCACATAACTTCTTGTAAATGCAAGCATTTAGCAGACATTTCGGCCTGGGCCCTAAGGACCGCCGAAGTTGCTTGCGGTGTGACTAAAAACCGCCGTTCCCTGATTGAGAGAAAAACATGGCAGATGAACAGAATCCTGAACTCCCTTTAACGCCTCCTCCGGGTGGTGAAGGCCCTGGCGCGGGCAATATTCAACCCGTGAATATTGAAGAGGAGATGCGCCGCTCGTATCTCGATTATTCCATGTCGGTCATTATTGGCCGCGCGCTGCCAGATGTGCGCGATGGATTGAAGCCGGTGCATCGTCGGATTCTCTACACGATGCAGCAGATGGGATTGCAGCCGAATAAGTCCACACGCAAGTGCGCCCGCATTGTGGGAGACGTGATGGGTAAGTACCATCCGCACGGCAACCTTGCAGTGTATGACGCGTTGGTCCGGTTGGCGCAGACGTGGAGCATGCGCTATCCGCTGGTTTTTGGGCAGGGCAATTTCGGATCGGTCGATGGCGATCCGCCAGCCGCTGATCGTTACACAGAGGCCAAGCTGGCACAGGTTTCCACCGGACTGCTGGAAGACCTGGACAAGAACGCGGTTGATTTCCATCCGAACTATGACGGCAATGAAGTTGAGCCTGACGTGCTTCCCACGCGCATTCCCAACCTGCTGGTGAACGGCTCTGACGGAATCGCCGTGGGCATGGCCACCAAAATTCCGCCGCACAACCTTACGGAAATTGTGGAAGCAGCGATCCTGCTGGTGAATAATCCGGCGACGCCGCTCAAAGAAATTCTGAAGATTGTAAAAGGTCCTGATTTTCCGACTGGCGCTTACATCTACGGGCGCAGCGGAATTGAAGCGGCTTACACGCATGGCCGCGGCAAATTCATGATGCGCGCCAAAGCCGCCATTGAAGACCTGAACCAGGGACGCAAAGCGATTATTGTTACGGAAATTCCCTACCAGGTAAATAAAGCGCGCGTGGTGGAACGCATTGCGCAACTGGTGAATGACAAGGTGATCGACGATATTTCCGACGTGCGCGATGAATCTGGCCGCGACGGAATGCGCATTGTGGTGGAACTAAAGCGCGGCGCTGAAGCGCAGATCATTTTGAACCAGCTCTTCAAGCACACGTCACTGCAGGAAAGTTTCAGCATGATCTTCCTGGCTGTAGTCAACGGCCAGCCCAAGGAAATGGGGCTGGTGCAGGCGATCCAGCATTTTATCGATCATCGCGTGGACGTGGTGCGGCGGCGCACACTCTACCTGCTGGAAAAAGCGCGCGATCGCGAACACATTTTAGAGGGTTACAAAATCGCGCTGGACAATATGGACGCGATTATCAAAATTATCCGCGGATCAGGCTCACGCGCGGAAGCCAAAGAGAATTTGCTGGCGACGAAATACAAAATCGTGGACAAGCAGATTCAGGCAAAAGTTGGCGGAGCAGAAGGCCGGCTTTCTTCACGGCAGGCCGATGCCATCCTGGAATTGCAGCTGTACAGACTCACGCGGCTTTCCACCGATGAAATTCTGAAAGAGCTGGAAGAGATTCGCGGCAAGATCACAGAATACGAATCCATTCTGGCCTCAGACAAAAAGCTGCGCGGCGTGATTATAAAAGAGCTGCAGGAAGTAAAAGAAGAATTTGGCGACGAGCGCCGCACGGAGATCACCGACGAATCAACGGAAATCACGCTGGAAGATTTGATTGCCGATGAGCAGGTGATTGTGACCGTCTCACACAGCGGCTACCTGAAGCGGACGGCGCAATCTACCTATCGGCAGCAGCGCCGTGGCGGCACTGGCCGCACCGGCATGAAGACGCGTGAAGAGGATTTTGTGGAATATCTCTTCAGCGCGTCCACTCATTCGTATCTGCTGGTCTTCACCAATACGGGCCGCGTTTATTGGCTGAAAGTGTATGAAGTGCCAGACGTGGGCGCTGCCGGCAAGGGCAAACACATCGGCAATCTGGTGGCCTTGCAACCGGGCGAGACCGTGCGCACGCTGCTGGAAGTGCGCAACCTGGAAGAAGAGA
>DASZMF010000942.1:0-5147 GCA_035552035.1 Candidatus Angelobacter sp. | reverse complement strand
GGGTTGACTACAAAGGTCAATGCAGGGAAAGGGGAAGTGTCCCCTTCCCCTGCACCCCATCCCCTCAACCTGAAGGATCAAAAAGTGTCAGGGATGTGCCCGGTCTAAACTGTCAGGTATCCCCCCGGCTGCACAGGCTGAAAGATGCAGGCAGAGGGGCGCAGAATCGCCGTCATCGCGCGACATCGGGGACGTCTGGACATAGGAAAACCAAGAGCTTAACCACAAAGGACACGAAGGATCACTAAGGAAAGACGCACCGCCGAGGGCGGCGGTGCCACATGTGTATGGGTGAAATTGAAAGCCAATTTCAGAACGAATCGGGCATCAAGCCGGGGAATGGATACTGTTTAGTTTCTTTGCTGGGGCAACCGGCTTGCCGATGGGCAAAGGTTCCTGCCTATAAAGGCGCGTGGTGTTGCGGACGGCTGAGATCACCATGATCAGGAGCATGCCGGAGAAGCCTAGAGTGCCAGCAACGTCAAAAAGGCGGTGGGCGCGGCCCAGGAGATAGACCGTGGATCTCCAGAGTACGGCGAGGTTTCCGATGGAAAGCAGGATACGCAGTTCGGTGGGGCCCATTTTGAAATAGGAAATCTTGAAGTCGCCCAGCGTGTAGCTGGCCAGATAGATCTCGACTGACAGCATGAGATAGGCGATGAGCAGGCCGAGAGCGACGAGCGGGGCCATGTATCCGGAGAGCGCGAGGCCGCCGAGAAGGAAGAGGGCGCTGAAGGCGTCCACTATGTGGTCAACGTAGAAGCCGTAGCGCGGACGCGAGTGGTTGCGGAAGCGGGCGAGAGTGCCGTCAAGGGAGTCGCCGAACCAGTTGAGCGCCAGAAAGAGGATGACCAGAAGCAATCCGGCGCGGTTGGTGGCGGACCACCAGTAAGCTGCGCCGGCAGCGGCCATGGAGAAAAGGCCGAGCAGGGTGAGATGGTCTGAGTTTACCCAGTCCGGCATGCGGGCGGCGAGCCAGATCAGCGTCCGCTTTTCCAGATTGGAAAGAACGCTTTGCTGAATACGTTTGGCTTCGCGAAAGCCTGGGTTACTAGAGTTGGGATTGCTGGGGTTGGGATTGCTTAAGGATGGCTGCGGAGTTGAGTGAGTTGGCTGCATGAGTTCACCTCTGAAATTTGGCGAGCGTTGAGCCAGCTTGCAGGGCCGCGGAAAAGCATTTGGAAGGAGCCGTTTGTTCAATTGCCAAGATTGCCAAACATCGCCGAAATTGTTTGGCTGAATGCAAAAAATGCCTTGCTTAACAGCTTCTCAATTTGGATTTCTTTGGCAATCGTCAATCGTGGCAATTGTTCGTCTCTGGGATAACGCTCGTGCGCTATCGCACTTTTCCGCAAGCCCTGTAAGCCAGCTGCTTGCTCTGAGTGCGACTTTGCGCTGGCAGGCGATCAACCGGCAATGCACTGGAGATCAACTGGAGGTAAAACCGGGGTAAACAAGCTAAGCGGTTGAGAACACAGGTGAGAATCGAAACAGAATGGCTTGTGGTGGATGAGCTGAACCGACTGTGTCTTGCACAAGGCTTGCGATGGTTTGCTGCGAGTGCCCGTGTGGTTTGCGTCGGCTGCGATTGAGCGAAGGTTTGCGAGGGATGTGCGTGTGGCGCGTTTCGCGAAATCGGGAAGTGTTTCAAGAGTGGGTATTTCAAGGCTGGTGAAAGCAGATCAAAGTAAAGAATAGTAAAAATAGATTAACGATAGATAAAACATAGTTGAGATAGTTGGCAAGCTGGCTTTCAAAGCAAGTTGGCGAGCATTTCAGCTATGTTTGCACTCATAACGTTGCAGAAGAAAGGTGGTAATTCTTACCGCTAGCAACCAAGGGTGAAACTTATGTGCAAAACGTTTCAAAAATTTCCCGAATTAAAAATAAATTAAATAGGCAAACAGGGGCATTCAGACCTTGACAGTGAGCGACGGGCAGAAGAAAATCTTTGCAATTAGTTGCGGCTTCCCGGGTAAGTGGCGTTAGCTAGGATTCAAGTTGGTGCTAAGAAAGCTGGTCGGAGAATACATGGAAAAGATAGACCCGAGCGCGGTGGCTGAGCTGCAAAATGTGGATGGCCGCGCTTTACGCCACGAACTTCATATATCCTTGCGTTATCGTTTGGAAGGCCAGCAGGACTGGTCGCCAGCAGAAGCAATTAACATGAGCGAATCTGGCTTGCTGTTTACCTCTGACCATCTGCTGGAAGTGGATGACCGGGTACAGATTACGTTCCAAAGCAATGACACGCCGCAAGTGAAGTCAAGCACGCGCGCGGCCCGGGTGGTGCGCCGCATTTTGAGCAACTGGCCGGAGACCCGCGTAAAGTTTGGCGTCCGTTTCTGTTCCTGACTTCGTGTAAGTGAGCCTGCACGACTGCGTGTTACCCCTCCCCCAAACGCAGAAACTCCAGGATATATTTTTCGCCTGCAGTTGAGTGCATCTTGCCCCTGGGACGGGATGGTTCTTACGTGCAGATGGGTGTTGTTTTGCGGTGACCGGCAGTGTACAAAAAACCACACTTTGCCGAGCGGACAGGTATCATCTAAGCTACTGAGAGAAGCGCACCCTGGGCGGGGCAAGAAGCCAGATGGGGCGCAAATTTTAAATCTCAGCTGGCCACCGTTCGGTTGCGATGGTAAAACAGAGCCATGAGTCCACAAGACGATACGAAGGCAAAAGCTCCTTTCGAAAATATGGGCCGCAAAATGGACGCCGAATTCGGCGGAGCGGCGGAGAAATTCGACAAGGAAAAAGAAAAGGTCATCACTTACCTGAACAACGAAGTGGTGCCGGCGATCCGGACGCACTCCAGCAAAGCGCTGCGTGCCGCCGCGGAACAGCTCAGCAAGCTGGCCGAGTACATGGAAAAAAATCACTCCAGCTAGCAGCGCTGTTCTGCCTGCTGTTGGCGTTGGCGGGCTGTGCGCATCGCGAGCCGCCGCCCAGTATGCCTGCGCCTCCGCCGTCGTCGATTCCAAATACGCCGTCGCGAATACCGACGCCAACGCCCACACCGGTTCCGCAGGCAAAGCCTTCGCCAAGTCCGTCAACGCGGAAGATTGTTCCGCCAGACGAAGAGATAGTTGTCCCGAAGAACGCGAAAGTGCTTTACACAGAAGTTGGCTACGCCAGCTGGTATGGACCGGGATTCCAGAAGCGCAATGGCGCGAATGGCTTGCCGTATGACATGAATGCGATGACCGCTGCGCATCGCACGCTGCCGCTGAATACCATTGCGCGCGTGACGGACGTGAAGACTGGCGACTCAGTGCTGCTGCGTATTACAGATCGCGGGCCGTTCGTGGGTGACCGCGTGATTGATCTTTCCCGCGCTGCTGCGCGCAAGCTGAGCGTATTCCAGCATGGCACGGCGCTGGTAAGGATTGAAGTGCTGGAGACGCCGTCGCCGATACAAGAGGGCGGCCGCTGGTGCGTACAGATTGGTGCGTTTGCCGACAAGAGCGATGCTACCAAGCTGAAAGAAAAGCTGGCGCGACGTTACCAGAATGCCAAGGTGCTGCAGTTCAGCAGTCCGGTGGGCGGAGATTGGATTCGCGTGCGCGTGGCGGAAGATGACAAGAAGCGCGCACAGGAAGTGATGAAGGAAACACACACTGATGCGGGTGTGTATCTGGTGCGGCTGGATTGAAAATTTTGAAACACAAAACCTTTGAAACACAGAGGAACAGAGTACGCAGAGGAATTCGTTTTATTGTGCGCTGGTGAAGGCGCTCTTCGGCAAAGTTCAGGGCAGGATCTGCGGTCTATGTAACCATCGTGCACTTGTAAGAGCCCCTAACGCCTCTGCTTCCTCCGTTCCTCTGTGTTTCAGTTTTCCATAATTCGTTGAGATCGCGGTCTCAGCATCACCGCAGATTTGCTAAGATTTTCTGACTATGACTGACTGCCTCTTCTGCAAGATCATTGCCGGCAAAATACCTGCCAGGAAAGTCTATGAAGACGAGAAGGCGTTTGCGTTTGAAGACATCAATCCGCAAGCGCCGACGCACGTGCTGATCATCCCTAAGAAACATATTGTTGGGATCGATCAGATGTCCGAAGCCGATGCTGAGCTTGCCGGCTATTGCCAGATCGTGGCGGCGAAGATCGCAAGCGAACGCAAGCTGGAGAGCGGGTTCCGCACCGTCTATAACGTGGGTCCGGATGCCGGCCAGACCGTATTCCATCTGCACCTGCATTTATTGGGCGGCAGAAAAATGAGTTGGCCTCCAGGATAGGGCGCTTAGCCTCGCAGCGTAGAATTTTTACGAACGTTTGAATTTTGCACCTGCTGTTGACCAATAGTCGTGAACTGAGTCTTTTATCTAGCCCGAAATCGCAGCGATGAATCAGTGCGCCATTTCGGGCACATGCCACGGAACAACGGAACAGGGACAACAGCCAACATGATTCGTTCACTCGCCACCATTGGCCGCTGCTTTTTTGCGATTACCATGATCGTCTTCGGCCTGCAGCAATGCGCCTTCGCAGTCTTAAGATCCGGACAGATTTTTGGCCCGCCATGGATCGTGCGAAATCCATTGCTGGTGGGCGTAATTGGGGCCGTGCTGGTATTGGCTGGTTTGAGCATTGCCATTCAATACAAAGCTCGGCTCGGCGCGCAGTTTCTGGCGAGCGTGATGCTGGTTTATGTCATTGCGATTTATCTTCCGCGTATTGTTGGCAGTCCGCGCAATCCCGGCTTCTGGACCAGTGCCGCTGAACTCCTGAGTTTGGCTGGCGCTGCGTTCGTGGCGGCGGGAATGGCGTCGCAAGGCCCAGAAGCGAAGACATCAGAACAGAGTCGTGCTCTTATCAATACAGGGCGCTTCTTGTATGCGCTGCCATTGGTGGTTTTTGCTGCGCAACATTTTATGTATGCCCAATTTGTGGCGACGCTCGTCCCTGCATGGATTCCCGCGCGCCTGTTCTGGGCGTGTTTTGTCGGCGCGGCATTTATAGCAGCCAGCTTGAGCATTATTTTCAAGATAAAAAGTTCGTTGGCCGCGGCGCTGCTCGGGCTGATGTTTTTTCTCTGGGTTGTGATTGTGCATGCGCCCCGCATAGCTCTGGCTTCTCATAGCGCAAATGAATGGACAAGCGGACTGGTAGCTTTGGCGATGTCTGGAGGCGCGCTGATG
>DASZMF010000941.1:0-1860 GCA_035552035.1 Candidatus Angelobacter sp. | reverse complement strand
AAGACAAGTGGTTTGTGACCATCGACACCGGGCGCAACTTCAAGCAGAGCGTTTTCCGCGATGAGCTGCTCAATGATTATCTGGTCACCTTTTGATCCGCTCGCCGGATGCAGATTCGCACCGCCAGCAGGCACTTGCACGCGAAGTCCTTCGGCAATAATTTTTTTGACCTTACCCGGCTTGCTCAGCAGTCCGAAAAGCGTGCTTTCAATGGTCATCTTGCGGATGGTGATGATGGGCTCCGCTGGCTGTGCTGTCCCTGATGCGGCTTGCCGAAATACAACGTCTTCTGCAACGCAGCCGAAATAAGGAAAAAAGATGCCGTGGAACCGGCCCATCTCAACCTTGGCAGAGGAAGCTTTTTCCAGGCGCTGGATCATGCCGTTGCGCGTAAAAGGCCACTTGACTGCCAGCAGAATGACAAGAATGCCGGCGCAGACAGCAAATCCCAACAGGATCCACCGGAAAATCCGGGGATGCGTTGCTGCTTCGGGCGCGGTCTTCGGCGGTACGATTGCGGTTGCCATGGCTGGTGGGTTGGATGCCAAGAAGCACTATTGCACAACCGGCAGCTCTGGCTTTCCGGCAGTTCTGGTTCACGCAGGAACTGCTACTTCAACTGAAAGCATTCCTATAGCTCGGCAGCCCCGGAGAGTCTTAGAATGGTATTCAAAAATGCTTTAAGCTCAGGGCATTGTCCAGCTGCAATAGCCAAATCCTTCCCCATTAGGACTCGATTGGCGTCGCGGACCTTTGAGTATGAGTCGCGGCATTTCCCAATTTCAAAGATTTCTTTAATGTGATAAGAAGGCGGTCGTTGATGGTTTACATTTTCAGGTCTACCCGGCGGTGCCTTCCGATTGTGCCCAGCAATCTTCTGTATATCATCCCAATATGGTAGCAGCCATGCCTCGAAATCATGCTGCGCCGCGTGAGGATAGAATCTGTCGTTATGTCCTACCCATTGGCGCATTTTCTTTTTTGCATCATTGGCGTCTTCAAAGTCATTTGTGCCCGTGTATACGTCAGTCAGGGCAATAACCGCATCCGCAGGGGATGGCCCAATCCTCAATGAATCCTCTACTTTACGTCGAAGGTTATCTTCCTTTGGAATTCTGCCATCGTAAAGGAACATATCTAAGCGTGGCATTCGTCCGGCAGCTCTCGGCTCGAGGAAGGCTCTCAAGTGAGGCTTGAATGCCATCTCTGTTTTTCCTTCTATCAAAATGGTGATCTTCATGCACGTGCTCCAATGCGTCCATTACGCCATAGCTCGTCAAGACTATATTCCTTTAACCACTCACCAAGATTTAGTTCGCTCGCCCAATTGACGCTACTCATGCCGTCATCAGTGGAGTTCATAAGCAGTACTTCTTCGGGTTCAAGAAAGCGTATTAGGCGATCAGAATGCGTAGCCACCATCAACTGTGTGCGCTTGGAAGCTTCCCTCAAAAGATCAGCCAATAAGCTTAGCAGTTCTGGGTGAAGGCTAACTTCTGGCTCATCCAGCAGCGTAAGCGCAGTGAGCCCTGGGCTTTGTAAAAGCGTGGCTAGCCACAAAAATCTTAGGGTTCCCTCCGAAAGCTGATGCATATAGAGTGGCTTTGAGAAGCCTTTCTCACGCCAAGCAAGGGCTAGTGTTCCTGCCGCTACGGGAGGAAAGTCTAAGCGGTCGAAGCGCGGAAAAGCAGCACGAAGTGAATCCTCAATCGCATCGAATCGGTGCCGTTCGGTCTCTCTCAGGTAGAACAGGCATGACACGAGTTCTTCGCCGTTCCTACCAGGAAGTGTTGCAGGCTGCATTGGCTGAGGCAACCGCACCGGAGAGCGAGGGTCAACGTTGAGTACGTGGTAGAACGT
>DASZMF010000940.1:0-8204 GCA_035552035.1 Candidatus Angelobacter sp. | reverse complement strand
TGAGAATTGAATTTGAATATGCAAGCCGCAATTTCTGGAGTCACGGACACGATCCGGCGGGTTGCGATTTGATTGTGTGCTGGGAAGATAACTGGCCGGAGTGTCCGGTGGAGGTGGTGGAGTTGAAAAGCGTGATGGTGTGATCGCCGGGATCGCACGAGATCGCCATCATCGCGCGGGATCGGAAAAGGCAAAAGCTTTTGCCGCAGATTTACGCGGATAGTCGCAGATCAAAAGCAACACCTTTGAAACAGAGAGAAGAGGAAATCGCCCGACAGCGCGGGATCGCCGTCATCACGCGGGATCGGAAACGCAAAAGCATTTGCTGCAGATTTACGCAGAGAAGCGCAGATCAGGAAAAAGCAAAGAGCTTTAGATCAGAAAGGTCACGAATTTAATGAGCTACTCGCAGGCCATGGAACATTAACCCAATAATTCCAGCGGCAACGATGATGGCAGGCTCTGGTATTTTCCACTTCATGAGAATGAGCAGGCTGAGCACCGCGATTCCAATTGTCCAGCCATCTGTGATCGACCGCCTCGCCAGCACGATGACCGCTCCGGCAATCGCGCCCGTTGCCGCTGCTGTTACCCCAGAGACAAATGCCTTGAGTTCCGGATTGGAGGCGTGTTTCCGAAAGCGCGGCCCTAACAGAAACACGATCATAAGAATGGGCACGAAGACGCCAAGTGATGCCGCCACAGCCCCACTCAGCCCCGCCACGAGATAACCAATAAATGCTACGGTGATTACAACGGGCCCTGGGGTAATCATTGCCACAGCCACCGCGTCCAGGAACTGCCGTTCTGTAAGCCAGTGATGTTCTTGCACGACGCCGCCATGCAGAAACGGAACAATCGCCAATCCACTGCCGAATACGAACAGACTTGCCTTAGCAAAGAATCCCAATATCTGTAAGAACTTTGAACCGCTCCCCAGCCCAGGCCAGAAGAGCCACATAACTTGAGCCGATGCAAATCGCTTACGCCAATCTAACTTGAGCGCAAGCGTTGCTAGGCCGCCAGCTACGAAGAGCCAGACAATCTCTCGTTCCGTTACAGCGGTGGTTACCAGCAAGGTCAGGAAAATCACCCAGAGCACCCGGTCTTTGCGGATTCCACTCTTGACAAGCTTCATCGCTGAACGGGCAATGATAGCGATTACCGCCGCGCCTATTCCGTAGAATGCCGATTGCATCCATGGCAACCCATCAAAGCGCACATACACGAACGAAAGAGACAGCACCATTAAGAAGGAGGGCAGAATGAATACGCCGCCCACGAGCAATGCGCCAATATAACCAGAGCGTACTAATCCCAGATACATGGCAAGCTGAGCAGCGAGAGGGCCAGGAGAAAGCTGCGCCAACGCCAGGGCGTCAAGGAAATCTCTTTCCGTGTACCAGTGGCGTTCCTCAACCAGATCGCGCTGCATGTATCCGGCAAGTGCTATCGGACCGCCGAAGCCCCAAGTTCCGAGCTTCAGGAAATACAACAGTAGTTCAGAAAGTGGCACAGCCTGACCGCTCTCTGACGATTGCTCACTTAGTGCTGTCTGGCTCATAGACGACCATTCGGGCAGCGGGTTTCCCGCCAGCCTGTTCTTGTGGTGCGTAAACACGATGCGTTCGCTCATCCACGGCGATGCTATGAACACGCTTTTCCGTGGAGAAATCGGCAATCTTCTCAAAGTGATTTGGATCATTCTCTTTGAAGACAGAAATCGCACCGCTGTAGCAAGCCACATAGACGCGGCCCAGGCCAGGATCGAACTTGATTACGTCGCCACCATCCGCCATAGGAAACGTGGTGATGACACGATGCTGGTCAAGATCGAAGACGGCCATGAGGTTATTTTCTTCACAGGCAAGGAACGCCCGCCGATTCTTGATGTCCAATGCCATGCCGTGATTGCCCTTGCACGGCCCGACTGGATAGCGTCCGACAACCTCATCTGTCTTCGGGTCAATTACCGCAAAAATGTTCTTGTCCTGAAGGTTGAGATAAAGAAGCTTCGCCGTTGGATCGTACTGCGGCATCCCTGTCTCGCTGTCAAAGTGAAGCGTCTTAATAATCTTGTCTGTTGTGACATCCACCACTGCTTCTGCCTTACCGCGCTCGTCGGATACATAAAGCTTCTTGAAGTCAGTCGCATAGGCGCTGCCATCCGGCTTATCTTCCGTTGGAAGGCGGGTAATCACCTTCATTGTTTTCAGATCGACGACGCCGATCTTGTTCTCATGCCAGTCTGATGTGTATGCCTTTTTTAGTTCTGGAACGTATTCAATGCCTTCCACGCCGGGCACAGGCGATACTGTTGCAACCACCTGATTGTTCTTGAGATTGATTACGTAAAGCTGCCCAGCGCCGAGATGAGCCGACAGAAGATAATTGTCATCGTAATCAATAGTCAGATAATCAAAGCGCTGTCCCTTTGGCCCCGGCAGATCAAAGCTGGCAACTTCATGAAGCGGTGCTGTGGCTGGCGCGACCGCGCTCACCGTGTGGGTGAGCGGACCGCCGAACAACAGGACAACTATTCCAGCGCACAGCACCATGGCAGCAATACCCAATCGTAGAAACTTCATAAGCACCTCCACTACTCACTTCGCCTTCGCTGCATTGGTCTGATCGAGAGCAGACCGCAACGTCTTTGCCAGCTTTAGGGCATCGTCATTGGCCCAGAAGTGCATAAAGAACAGGCGCGGTTCTTCGGTCAACATGTGGCTATGCACAGCCGTTACCGCGACCCCGCCCGACAGCAACGCTTTGATAACTGGATTGACTTCGCTTCCCAGCAAAACAAAGTCGCCAGTGATAGCCGCCTTCCCGCCGCCGGTCGGTTGGAAGTTAAGAGCAGTAGCGAGCCCCATTGAGTTTGGAATCGGTGTTCCGCCATCGCTGATCTTTTCACCGCGCGGAACTGCTATCTGATAAATTCCGTTATTGTTTTTTCCTGTGCGGCCCAGAATGCTATCAATTTGTTTGGTATCGAACCCAAGGTCTGGGGTAGTTGGTGCCGCTGTAGAAGGAGGTGGAGTCTTTGTTGCCGCCAGCACGTCATGAATCTCAGTCGCCAGTTTAACCGCGTCACCGTGGCCATGAATGTGCATATACATAACCTGCGGGGATTCATGCAGAAGATGGTTATGCAGAGCCGTGATGTCGATTCCGGAGGACACCAATTTCTGCATTACCGGCGCAATCTCATCTTCGGTGAGAACCAAATCGCCCATAGCTTCAAAACCATCGCCCATCTTACGGAAGGCCAGCCATGAGCCAAGAGCCAATCCAGCTTTTATCTGAACGCCTTCGACTGTAACGTGCAAGTCTGAACGCGGCATCGCAAACTTATGTGTACCATCAGGCTGGTCCTGACCTGTCCGGCTCAGGGCGGTATCTACTGCTTTCCAATCGTTGTTAGCCTCTTGCTGAACTGCGTGACTGAGAGATACTGCGAGAACTAATGCGACAAAAACTAGCTGTTTCATATTCACCCTTTCCTGGTTTTGGCGTTGCTCACTGCAAGTCCTTCATAAAGCCCCTCGAACAATTCCATTCCTTTGCGAATCAGTTCGTTGTCTAAAATCTCCTGTTTTGCCCAGCCCTTGAGCACACGGTCGATAGCTGCACCCTCTGGCCTGCCGAACTTGTCGTCGTGAAGATCAGCGTCATGGACAATCTCAGCGATGGTTTTAAGCCGAAGTTCCCGCAGGGAAAACTCTGCGCAGAGAGTTTCAAAGGTGCAATCGTCACCGCGATGGCCGAATCCAACGTCACCATACATGTCAAAAGGGACTGCCTCTGGAAAATGCTCAGGGTCATTGCCAAAAGTGAATCTGGCCTTTGGATCGATGAATTGCTGGATCAGCCAAGCCGAAGCGCAGCGGTCTATACCGGGCCGGTGGCGTGTGAGCCATGTTCGATTGGCAAATGTCTTGCCTTTAGCGATTTTTCCCGTTTTCTTAGTCTCACCGCCGTCCGCCGCCGTGACTGCGGTTTCTACTTTCCGCCTCAGAGGGCTATCAAAGAAGTCGATTGCGCTGATCTCGATCAGTTTGCGCCGAACTGCGCTCACAAGCTGTGCTGTGGGTTTGGACTTCAGCTTGCGCAGCATCTTTTGATAATCGCCATCTCTTGCCGCCGTGAAGCGCTGGATCATACGTTCGTCGGACAGGTCGTCAAACGACTGCACCTGAGCTACTGATGCTTTCCCCTTGTACTTGCGAATTTCCGCTGACAGCCACTCGAAGCGTTCCATATTGTCGGGAGTATTGGGCAGAAGATAGCCCGAAGTAGGAAGGGCGAGAGCGCCAGATCGCTTTAGTTTGCGCCAGATGTTTACGCGCAGGCTGCCGTTCTTACTCGGAAGACTGAAGATGAGCAGCAACCATTGAGCCGAATTGATCTGACCAGGAGTCACAAGTTATATGTTACACCTGTAACAGCTCCAGATTACTCCGACTCGTCCAACCAGACGGGCTCGCATGTATCAACTCTATGAGTTAATACTGATTCCGTTGAAAAATTCGGAAAGTGGATAAAAACTTTGGATAAACGCTCCAAGAGCCCTTTTCTAAGTTAATTTGATCAGTTGGTTTACAGAGCGGTTGGTAGCGCTACCGGGAATCGAACCCGGGTTTTAAGATTGAGAATCTCACGTCCTAACCCCTAGACGATAGCGCCACTCTGTTTGCGGGACCTGGTTAGTATAACAAAGGTCTAAGGCCCTGCGGTGGTGCTCCGTGTCGCAGCATGCGCATGTGTTTTGGGAAAGACAGAAACAAACGCAGGCGAGGGCGCCTGCGGTCCAAAAGTATTTTCCATCATTGAAATTGTTATCCCTAATTGAAAAGCCACAGGCAGGAGTGCCTGTGCCACATGAATTAAATTTAGGAAGATGGAAACAAACGTAGGTGGGAGTGCCCATCGGCAAGCTCAGGGCAGGTCTGCGGTCCAAAGTTTTTTCTTCATCGGAAATAAATTGCGTAGTCGAGGGCTTATAGCGGAGTGTCCATCGACAAGCTCTGGGCAGGCTCTGTACACCAAAATCAAAAAACAGAAGCTCTCGGCAACTCACGCTGTGTCCCATAGGCGATGATTATTCCTGCTATTTGATTATTGTTTCGTCAATTTTGCCTTGGCGCCCGCACAAGCTGCGCGGATTCTCTATAATTCATACAGGCATTTATTCAAGTAGTAACAATCGCAATCATTCGTTAAATACCAAAAAGTTAAATAACAAAAGCAAAATAACGAAAACATAAACCAGCTTTATAGAGTTGAAAACATAGAGTCAAAGACGAACCAACAATATTGAGCCAATCAACATCGAACCGAAAATTTCAGGAGTATTTGCAGCATGGCAGGAAAACCGCCCAGGAAGTCGATTAAGAATACGTCAGCAAAGAAAGCCACGAACCAGGCAGCGTCAACCGTCACTCCGATCTCTGAAGGAGTGCGGCACGGCGAGATACAGAATCGCGCGGCCCAGGTGAACACTTCGTCGGTAGGCAACCAGGCAGGCAGTCAAGCAGCCAATAAAGCTACGGGACAAAAAGCGCCAGAGCAGAAGGTTACCGATCACAAAATTGCAGAGCAAAAGATTGATGGTCAAAAGCCAGACGGCCACAAAGCAGTGGAGCACAAGGCCACGCATTATGAAATCGCGGAGCAGATACGCGTGCGGGCTTATGAGCTCTTTGAGCAGCGTGGACGGCACGAAGGCCATGATCATGAAGACTGGACCCGGGCTGAAGCGGAGATCCTGTCAAAATATCAAAGGGAAAAAAGCGCGTAGCATTCGAGCGCATCAACAGAATGAAACATGCCCTGCTGCTCGACGACAACATAGCCCAGCTTACGGTCCGCGAACTGGTGCTGCGCAAAGGTGAGATTGAAAGCCATGTGGCCACGAACGCCACTAGCGCGCTGGCCCTGATGCGCAGTGAGGTTGGGCGGGAGAAGATTGGGCTGGTGATTACCGACCACCTCATGCCGGGTATGGATGGCGTGGAGTTTGTAAGGCAATTACGCAGTTTTAACCCTGATGTGCCGGTAATCGTGATTAGCGGCCTGCCGGACGCCGACGCGGAATATGCCGGCCTGAACGTGATTTTCCGCGTAAAACCCTGTGATCCTGAGGACTTAATCGCCCTGGCCAAGTCGGCCCTTGCCACTAAGGCTTCTGCCTAATTGAATGATTGCAGTCGGCATGAAATCATAATAAGCTGCATACAATGGCATTATTAGGTAGCTTTTGTCTTCTATTCGCTTTGGCGCTTGCGCTCTACTGCTTTGTGGTAGGGATACTGGCAGCAGTCCGTAAAGATAGCGTCGGATACCGGCTGGCGGAGACCTCGCGGCGTGCCGGCATGGCCAGTTTTGTCGCCGTCTTTTTGGCCGCAGTCGCGCTGGTATATGCCGGAATGACGAATGATTTTTCCGTTGCATACATTCTTCATCATTCCAACCGCGCGCTGCCTGCACCCTACAAATTTGCCGTGCTATGGTCAGGCCAGGAAGGGTCTATCCTCTTCTGGGCGCTGCTGCTCTCGGCGTATGGATTTGTGCTGCGGCTGCGCCATAAAGTGGACCAGCGGCTGGTGGCCATGGCCAGCACCATACTAGCGGGGATCCAAATCTTCTTTCTCATCCTCGTAAATTTTGTTGCCAACCCATTTGGCATGATGGATCGCGTTGCGGCAGACGGTAATGGGTTGAACCCGCTGCTGCAGTATCCAGAGATGGTCATCCATCCGCCCATGCTTTACCTGGGCTATGTGGGCGTGTCAGTGCCGTTTGCTTTTGCTCTGGCCGCGTTGATCATGAGGTATCCGGGCGAAAAATGGATAAACATCACTCGGCGATGGACGATGATAGCCTGGCTATTTTTAACGTTTGGAATAACGCTGGGAGCGCACTGGGCTTACAACGTTTTAGGCTGGGGCGGATACTGGGAGTGGGACCCGGTTGAAAACGCTTCCCTGCTGCCGTGGCTTTCCACCACCGCGTTTCTGCACTCAGTAATGATGCAGGAAAAGCGCGGCATGATGAAGGTGTGGAACGTCTGGCTCATTTTCATCACCTTCATGCTTTCGATTTTAGGCACGCTGCTCACGCGCAGCGGCCTGGTTAGCTCCGTTCATTCGTTTGCGCAATCGAGTATTGGAAACTGGTTCACAGCTTTTCTTGCGATCATCTTCGTCGTCTGCCTGGTTGCTTTCATCAAGAATCGTGATCACCTGCGCTCTGAGAATAAGCTGGAATCTCTGGTCTCGCGCGAATCCAGCTTCCTCTTCAACAATCTGGTTCTTCTCGGCGCATGTTTTGCAGTGCTCTGCGGCACGCTGTTTCCGATCCTTTCTGAGGCCGTGCGCGACGTAAAAATGAACCTGGGCGCGCCGTTCTATAACAAAGTAATGGTACCGATCGGCCTGTTCCTGATCTTCCTCACCGGAATCGGCCCGCTGCTGGCGTGGCGCAGCACTTCCGTCAACAGCATTATCCGCAACTTCAGAATTCCCGCAGCCGCTGCTTTGCTGGTGGAAGCCATAGTAGCGGTGATGCTCTATAGAAACGGCGTGCGCTACTGGACAGACATGGGCCAGATGTATGCCATGCTGGCCTTTTGCTTGAGTACGCTGGTCATCGCGACGGTCAGCTCTGAGTTCATCCGCGGCGGTTTGGTCTGGAAAAACAAACTACAGACCAATATCTTCAGCGGCATGTATCAACTGGCGCGCCGCAACATGCGCCGCTACGGCGGATACGTCGTCCACTTTGGCGTGGTCCTGGTCATCATCGGGCTGGCAGGTTCTGCGTTCAATCGCGACAAAGAGCAGGAAATGTCCAAAGGCGATCAGCTGGTGATTGGCCCTTACACGCTGGTGGGCCAGGAATATACAGAAGACGATAACGCCAACTATTCATCCATCACCGCGCTGCTGGACGTTTATAAAAACGGAAAATTCCTGACCCGGCTCAATCCTGAAGAGCGTCATTTTAAAGCCAGCCAGCAGGCAATACACATTGTGGCCAATCATTCCACGCTGGCAGAAGACCTTTACGTAACGTTTGAAGGGATTCCCAACGGTCATCCGATCATCAAGGTAATCATCAATCCTCTGGTGAATTGGATATGGATTGGCGTACTGGTCATTGTTTTTGGAACTGGGATGGCCCTGGTGCCCAGCGCCACAGCC
>DASZMF010000939.1:0-3046 GCA_035552035.1 Candidatus Angelobacter sp. | reverse complement strand
GCGATGGTGCAGCAGTTCGTCTAGCTCAGTTTTTCCTGCCGCGCTTAAAGCTGCAGCGTTCTTGTCTGCGTCTGGCAGCTCCCACAATCTTTGCCGCAAAATCTCACGTGCAACGGGAACGTCTTGCGGCGAGAAGAAATCTTCCAGATGCGCATAGGCCAGCACCAGCACGCCGTATTCGTGGGCCTGAAATGGACTTTCCGCGCTGTCTGGTTTGGCGATCACGTTGGCGGCAAAGAAGCGCGCCACGCGGCTCATGTCATCATGCGAGCCAATGGCCAGCACAAAGCCAATCTTCTGCGCGTACTCAGGCTTTGCAGCGGCGATGAGTGAGAGGCCTCCGGCAAAACTCAAACCAATCACGCCCACCGGTTTGTTTATCCGCGTGCTCAGAACCGTGGCTGAATCGCCAATCACATCAATGGTCTGCGGAGTCACGCGATAATCCGTTAGATCTTTCAGCTCCGGCGTCATGACCAGCACGCCGGCGCTGGCCAGCGCGCGTGCCAGGCTCCACATGCGCGGATCCTCAATGCCCAGGTGGTGCACGCCGTGAAGCAGCAGAACGCCGCCGGGATTTTTTACGTCCTGCGGAATGTACAGCCGATAGCGCAACGGCCCGTGCGGCGTTTGCGCGGCGCCATCTTCTTCTTTGAATGGATGGTTCGCAAAGCTGGCGGCTAAGCCTGCAGCCTTGGGATTGGAGAAGCGCAGCAGCAGTGACATGGCGCGCAGGTGCGGCCCAACCGGATAGAACAACACCTCGCCGGTAACAGCGATGGTGAGCAGCACTACAAAAAGAAAGATAAAAACTTTTTGTTTGCGCGAGAACCTTGCCACTAGATCTCCAGAATCACCGGCATAATCAGCGGACGGCGCGCCGTGGTCTTTACAATAAACCGCTTCAGGTCAGCCCGGATTTTTTCCTTGATCACGCCATAGTCGGCTTTTTCTTCCGCCGTGGAACCGTCCAGCGTAGCGGTAACCACGCGCCTCGCCTCGCGGACAAAGCCTTCTTCCGAGCCGGCGGCAAAGCCACGCATCACGATTTCTGGAATCGACTCCACCGTGCCTTTGAGCTTGTTAATGGCGATGATCGGCAGCACAAAGCCGTCTTCACTCAGGTGGCGGCGGTCTTTGATGACCAGGTCTTCCACCACGTCAGTCCGTGAGCCGGAATCAATGCAGATGCGGCCCACGGTAACTTTTTCAAGCTTGCGCGCGCCGAGTTCGTCAAACTCCATCACGTCGCCGCTTTCCAGCATCATCACATGGCCCACAGAGCCGGGCATTTGCCGCGCCATCTCAGCGTGTATGCGCAGCTGCCGGTATTCGCCATGGACAGGAATAAAGTAGCGCGGCTTCACCAGGTTGATGATCAGTCGTTGTTCTTCCTGGCTGGCGTGTCCGCTTACGTGGACGGGCGGATTTGAGCCGTCGTCATAAATCACGTCAGCTTCGCGGCGGAAGAGGTGATCGATCATCCGATAGATGCCTTTTTCATTGCCGGGAATAATGCGGGAAGAGAGAACGACTGTATCGCCTTTTTCAATGCGCGCATGCTTGTGGCTATCGACGGCAGCGCGTGACAGAGCAGACATGGGCTCGCCCTGCGTTCCGCTGATCATCACGCAGACCTGGTTTGGCTGATAATCTTTGATCTGGCCCGGATGAATCAGCAGACCTTCAGGCACGTCAAAGTAGCCGAGATCCATGGCGATCTCTGAGGCCTCAGTCATGGAGCGCCCGACTAAAGCAATTTTCCGCTTATACTCCTGCGCCATCTCAAAGGCCAGCTTGATGCGATGAATCGACGACGAGAAGCAGGAGATGAAAAGCCGCCGCTCAGTCCGTGCAAAGATTTCATCGAACTTGCTGCGCACGGCGCGTTCGCTGGGCGTATAGCCTCGGCGCTCAGCGTTGGTTGAGTCCTGCAGCAGCGCCAGCACGTTGCCCTCTTTGCCGTACTCAGCAAAGGTGTGCAGATCAAACAGGCGATTGTCCGTGGGCGTGGGATCAACCTTGAAATCGCCGGTATGAATCACTACTCCCAGCGGTGTGTGCACGGCCAGAGCGACGCAATCCACAATGCTGTGTGTTACCTGAATTGGATTGATGGTGAACGGCCCCAACGTGAAACGCGAGCCAGCGCGTATCTCGCGCAAGTCAGCGTCGTCAAGCAGGCCATGTTCTTCCAGCTTGTTTTCCACCAGCGCCAGAGTGAACTCAGTGCCAAAGACCGGAACTTTCAGCTCGGTCAAAACCCAGGGCAGCGCGCCAATGTGGTCTTCATGGCCGTGAGTCAAAAGAATGCCTCGGACTTTTTCCCGGTTCTGGATCAGGTAGGTGATGTCGGGGACAACGATATCCACGCCGAGCAATTCGGATTCGGGGAACATGAGGCCGGCGTCAATGACGATGATGTCATCGCCATAACGCAGGACCATACAGTTCATTCCGAATTCGCCGAGGCCGCCCAGAGGGATTAAATGGAGTTTTTGAGAAGGCATGGTCAACAGTTGATGCTATCAGTTTAAAACATGTAAGGGGAAGGAAGGCTCACGAATGCGTGGAAACCGGCGGCTTTGCCTGCATCCGCTCCAGCGTGAGGCGTTCGCGTTTACCCAGGATGGAGCCGGCGAGCCAGCCCCAAAGACCGTTCAGGGTGAATAGAAATCCGGCATAGCCAACGTACTGCATTGGAAGTGCAAGGGCGGTAATGGCGACGATTACGCCAACACAGGCAAGTCCGGCAAAGTGAATCACGGAATGACGTGTGCAGAGTGCTTCATATTCATTTAACTCAAGCTGGGAGCGCTTTTGATAGGCATAGTGGTATAGCAATGCAAAAATGCCATACACTGCAATCACTCCGGCGCTGTAAATCATCCAGAGCATGAAAAGCTCATGCTGTGACCGGATCATGTGGCTCAGCTGCTCCAAAGGCACGGTCCGGCCGCCAGACAGGGCGCCTATTGCCATGGTGAACAAAAATTTCAGTGGATAAACGTAAAACAACACCACAAAAATCAGCGCGGCGTTGAGC
>DASZMF010000938.1:0-3232 GCA_035552035.1 Candidatus Angelobacter sp. | reverse complement strand
TGTTGGTCAAGAGGGGTCCGGGGCTCCAATAGAACGAGAGTTAGGTACCTAGTGTCCGCTATTATTACGCTGACCGGGGGTTTTGGGAAGAGTACAGAGCACAGAAAAAGCGCATTTTTGCTGGTCAGGAGCTCTGAAAATTCAAACTATTGCACCATTTATGAGGCAACTCTTAGCTCCCGATTAAAACCGCCTTGCGTGACTTCGGGCCTCAATAGAAAAGACCAGGTCTCATGGAAACTTCCTCACTTCTTTTCCGTACTGCATTAAGAAGCAGGCGGCAGCGTGCGTCTAGCGATAATGAATAAGGCCCCGTTATTACTAGACAGCAATGGCATTCTGCGTTGACAATTTTCCTGTACCCCTTACGGTCCACACTATTCTGACTTCACGCTAACACCCGTCAAAACAAAAGACGGCTCTCACTGACTGCTCTCACAGATTACGGCTCTCACAGATTAAAGAGAGAAAGGATTTTTCCTCCCATGCAAAAGTTGTTCAAGAGCGTATTGTGCCTCACCTTGCTCGCTACTACATTGGTCGCCCAGAATCTGGTCGCGCAGGATAAAGACAAAGATAACGGCAAAGACAAAAAAGCTTCCGCCACCGGACTGCCGCCCATCATCGATCGCGAACTCATCTTCGGCAACCCGGAGATTGCCGGCGCGCAGCTCTCCCCCAACGGCAAATACGTTTCGTTCCTCAAGCCATGGAAAGACACGCGCAACGTTTACGTAAAGGGTGTGGACGAACCCTTCAGCGCCGCCCGCCTCATGACCACTGAAGACAAGCGTCCGGTGGCCGGCTCTTTCTGGAGCCGTGACAGCAAATACATCCTTTACATAAAAGACAATGCTGGCGACGAAAATTTCAACGTGTACGCCGTTGATCCAACGGCCAAGCCCGCTGCCGGCGCGGAGGCGCCGCCCTCGCGCGATATGACCGGCGTAAAAGGCGCGCGCGTTGAAATCATCGACATCCCGCGCACCGACCCGGACACCATTTACATTGGCCTGAATGATCGCGACAAGGCATGGCACGATCTATACAAGCTGAAGCTCTCGACCGGCGAAAAAACTCTGGTCCGCAAGAACACTGAGAAGATTACCGGCTGGTCCTTTGACCTGAGCGGACAGCTTCGCCTGGCCACGCGCGTGGCTGACAACGGTGACAATGAAGTTCTGCGCGTTGATCCGGATAAATTCACCAAAATCTATTCCTGCACCGTGGCTGAAACCTGTGGCCCGGTAAGCTTCACCAAAGACGGCAAGCAGGTTTATTTTGAAACCAATAAAGGTGACGATGTTGACCTGGTCGGTCTGGCGCTGTTGGATCCCGCCAGCGGCAAACTTGAGATGGTGGAAACCGATCCCATGAAGCGCGTTGACCTGGGCGGCGTTCTGTTCTCTGAAGTTACAGATCAGCTGCTCCTGACCACTTACGTTGACGACAAGCAGCGAATCTATTTCAAAGACAAGGGCTTTGAGAAGGACTACAAGTGGCTGCAAAGCCAGCTGCCGGGAATGGAAATTGCCCTGGGCTCGCGCACTCTCGATGAGCAAACATGGGTGGTCGTCGCCAACAGCGATACCGAGCCGGGCGTAACTTATATCTTTGACCGCAAGGCCCACAAGCTGGCCAGGCAGTTTACCGTGCGTGAGAAATTGCCGCGTGAATCGCTGGCGCACATGGAGCCGGTGCATTACAAATCCTCCGATGGCCTGGATATCCCTGCTTACCTGACGTTGCCCAAAGGTGTCCCGGCTAAGAATCTGCCCACCGTAATTTTCCCGCACGGCGGCCCATGGGCTCGCGACTTTTGGGGTTACAACGGTTACGCGCAGTTCTTTGCCAATCGCGGCTATGCGGTGCTGAGTCCCAACTTCCGCGCCTCCACAGGCTATGGCAAGAAATTCCTGAATGCCGGCAACCTGCAATGGGGACGCACCATGCAGGATGACATTACCTGGGGCGTGAAATACCTGGTGGAAAAAGGCATCAGCGATCCCAAGCGCATTGGCATCTTCGGTGGCTCATACGGCGGCTACGCCACGCTGGCCGGTGTCGCCTTTACGCCGGACACATACGCTGCAGCCGTGGATCTCTTTGGCCCGTCCAACCTGATCACGCTGCTCGATTCTATTCCGCCGTACTGGGAATCCATCCGCAAAACCTTTTACGTTCGCATGGGTGATCCCACTACTGACGCTGGCAAAGCGCTGCTGAAAGAGCGTTCACCTCTTACCTCGGCAGACAAGATCAAGACGCCGCTGCTGATCGCACAAGGCTCGAATGATCCGCGCGTAAATCACGCCGAGTCAGAGCAGATTGTCGTCGCGTTGCGCGACCGCGGCTTCCCCGTCGAATACATACTGATTCCCGACGAAGGCCACGGCTTTGCGCGTCCGGTAAACAACATGGCAGCGAACATGGCGGCTGAGAAATTCCTGGCCAAATATCTGGGCGGACGCGCTCAAGACGGCGGCTCGCCAGAAGTTGTGGCGCGGCTGAAAGAAGTTACGGTTGATCCCAAGACCGTGGTGCTGGCCAAAAAAGTAGATGCCGGCGCCGTGGGCTTGCCCAAACCCGCCGTTGATCTGCAGCCGGGAACTTCTAAATACAAAGCCATGATTGAAATGAGCGGCCAGCAGGTTCCGCTGAGCGTCTCAACCACCATTGCCGATGAGGCCGGCGGCTGGACTGCCACCGATGTGATCGACACGCCTAACGGATCTATCACTCAGGTTTCTTCCATGGATAAAGGCACCTTGATCGCGCGCAAGGTCGGCGTGAAGCAGGGGCCGGTATCCATTGACCTTAGCTTTGCCGGCGACAAAGCTTCTGGCAACGTGAACATGAGTGGCAAAGATACGCCTGTCTCCGTGGATCTGGGCGGCCCGCTGTTTGCGGAAGGCGCAGGCGCAAAAGAATCACTCGCATGCCTGCCGCTGGCTGAAGGCTACAGCACAACCTACCGGAACTTTGACGTGCAAAAGCAAAAAGTCCAGCTGATGCAATTAAAAGTCACCGGCATGGAAAAAATAACGGTACCTGCCGGAACGTTTGATACATATAAGCTGGAAATCACGTCTGAAGGCGACTCTGACAAGGAAACCCTGTGGGTAGCCAAAGACACGCACAAGCCAGTCAAAGAGTCCGCGATATTGAGCTCAATGGGCGGCGCGGTACTTACGCAGGAGCTGATGCCCTAAGCAGAATCAAACCTAACAAG
>DASZMF010000937.1:0-2720 GCA_035552035.1 Candidatus Angelobacter sp. | reverse complement strand
CCCTAGCTCCTGCGCCAAAGACGCCACGCTCTCGCCCGCATTCATCCGTTTTACCGCTTCGGCCCAGAACTCCGGACCACGATTTCCCGCACCTTCCCTCTTTGCCACTCTCAGCTCCTTTCGCTAATTGTGACACTCTTTCACTGTCTCACTTTTGGAGTGCAGTACACGGTTGAAGTTATATTCAGGCTGTTTTCGACTTCGCTTTTGCGTATTTCGACTTCATTTTTGCTGTCTAGATGCCGGTTGCGATTTTGGTTTTTCACAATATCAGGCAGAGGGTCGCAAAAGATGCGCGGTGCAATATTTCGCACAATGTGCAGCCGGGGGGTAGACATTTTTGTTGAAAACAAAAGTCAAAGTGCCATTCCACAGCCTTGTGGAAGCCCTTTTTCCTTCCCTTTTCGCGCTCAATTTGGCTGATTGCAAACCTTGTCCCAGCTTCCCGTAGATGCTGATTGCTGTCTGCTAAATTTTCAAATAACGTTTGCTTCTCACCCTGAGGCGCAAACAGAATATAGCCGATCTCATCGGGCGAATCAATTGCGAATTTAAATGTTGGCGGTTAGCAATAGGCTAGTATCCAATCGCATTCAACACAATGAGATCAAACTTTAAACCCTTGTCATCCTGAGCGAAGCTGGAGCGCATGCGACAGCGTAGTCGAAGGACCCCGGTGCTGCTTACAGCACCATGCCGCTTCAGGGAGTTCTAACGAAGCGCCCCTGTGCTACCATTTTTCGCCATGCGCGATGGTTTCTATCACCAGTATTGGGTTTACATCCTTGCCAGCAATACGGGCACGCTTTATATCGGCATGACCGGATACATTCATCGGCGAATCCATCAGCACAAGATGGATGCGTTTGAAGGCTTTGCCAAGAAATACGCAGTTCATCGGCTCGTTTATTTTGAGTCCTATGATCAAGTGCAAAGAGCGATTGGCCACGAAAAGCAACTCAAAGGCTGGCGGCGAGAAAAGAAAATTGCGCTGATAGAAAAGGTAAACCCGCGTTGGCAGGATTTATCTGAACACTGGACAAAAGAAATGCGGTTTCGGGGACAGTCTCTCGAGCAAACTCCCTGAATCACCATGGTTACAAAATGCAGCACCGGGGTCCTTCGACTACGCTGTCGCATACGCTCCAGCTTCGCTCAGGATGACAAGATTTAAAATTTGATCCCGGGTTGAGTGCAAAACGGTCTGAATACAAAATGGGTTGAATGCAAAACAAAAGCGCAGCCTCGCGGCTGCGCTCCAAAGTTTTTGCTTTAGCTAATTGCCAACTGCTAATTGCCATTTACCATTTGCTCAAACCAATTACTTCCCCACCGACATTTGCTGCGCCTGCTGATACTCCTCGTAATTCCCTTTGAAATCTTCGATCTTATGATCGTCAAAGTGCCAGATGCGGGTGGCTACTTCGTCGATCAGGTCATGGTCATGGGTGACCAGGAAGACGGTTCCCGGGTAGCGCTGCAGCGCGAAATTCAGCGCGTTGATGGATTCCAGATCAAGGTGGTTGGTGGGTTCGTCCAGCACCAGCACGTTGGGCTTTTGCAGCATGAGTTTGCAGAAGAGGACACGGGCGGCCTCTCCGCCGGAAAGCACGTCAGTCTTTTTGGTGGCGTCTTCGCGGATAAACAGCATCTGCCCCAGCAGTCCGCGGATTTCTTCGTTGGACACCGAAGGGTCCCACTGGAAGATCCAGTCAAGAATGGTGCTGCCCTTTTCAATCAGGCTGCGATGGTCCTGCGGGAAGTAGCCGATGGCGGCTTCGTGTCCCCAGGTGGTTTTGCCGGCGTCAATGAACGGGCCGGCATAGCCTGACGTTTGCTGCAACTCGCTCTGCGGCGTGTTGGGCGAGTTGGCCAGGATGGCGTTGAGCAGTGTTGTCTTGCCCACGCCGTTGCGGCCCATGAGCGCGATTTTTTCTCCGCGGGTCACGCTGGCGGTAAAGTTCTGCAGGACGTGGTTCTTGTCATACGACTTGGTCACGCCCTCAAGCTCAAGAATATGCTTGCCCGAAGGCCGCTTCATTTCAAACTTGATATAAGGCCGTGCGATGTTCGACCGCGCCAGGTCCGTCAGCTGCAAACGCTCAACTTCTTTTCTGCGCGACTGCACCTGGCTTGACCGTGTGCCGGCGGCAAAGCGCTGTATGAACTCATTTAATTGCGCGATCTTTTTCTCGCGCTGCGCGTTCTGGCTTTCAATCTGCGAACGCACCTGGGTTTTGGCCATCACCATGTCGTCGTATCCGCCGGTGTAGGTGATGATGGTTTCATAATCAATGTCTGCAATGTGCGTGCAGATGCTGTTCAGAAAATGGCGGTCATGCGAGATGGTAATCAGCACGCCGTCATAGCGATTGAGAAAATCCTGGAGCCAGTGAATGGAGTCAAGGTCAAGATGGTTCGTGGGTTCGTCCAGCAGCAGGGCCTGTGGATGGCCAAAGAGAGCCTGCGCCAGCAGCACGCGCATCTTTTGTCCGCTGGGCATCTCGCCCATCTTGCGCTCATGCGTGCTGTCTGGGATGTCGAGCCCTTGCAGCAGAATGGCCGCGTCGGTTTCGGCGGAGTATCCGTCTTCTTCGCCGACAATGCCCTCAAGCTCGCCCAGGCGCATGCCGTCTTCATTGCTCATCTCGGGCTTTTCGTAGATGCGGTCGCGCTCTTCCATGGCGGCCCACAGGCGCTTGTTGCCCATGATGACGGTA
>DASZMF010000936.1:0-4825 GCA_035552035.1 Candidatus Angelobacter sp. | reverse complement strand
GTTACGCGCGGCCGGCGGCGAAGTGGTGATTGAACAGGATACGTCTGAAAATATTGTCTTCTATTACAACGGGCTGGAATATAAGTGTCCGCTGGACAAGTGGAACGACACATACAACAAATACAAAAAAGAGACAGATGCTGAGCACGACCAGGTTGTAGCTGTGGGCGGCCTGCACATTCTGGGCACAGAGCGCCACGAAGCGCGTCGGATTGATAATCAGCTGCGTGGACGCGCAGGCAGACAGGGTGATCCCGGGTCGTCACGCTTTTACTTGTCGCTCGAAGACGATCTCATGCGCATCTTTGCTAAAGCATGGGTCTCTGGGTTGTTACAACGCCTGGGCATGGAAGAAGGCGTGCCGATTGAATCGAAGCTGATCTCGCGGCGCATTGAGGCTGCGCAAAAAGCTGTGGAAGCCCAAAATTTTGAGTCGCGCAAACACGTGCTGGAATATGACGATGTCATGAACAAACAGCGCGTTGCTGTGTATGGTCTGCGCAAGGAGTTGCTGGGAGGGATCGACCAAAAAGGGTTGATCCTGGAAGATTATGTTGCCAGCATGGTGGCGGACGCGCTCGACAGATTTGCTCCGCGCAACGTTCACGCTGACCAGTGGGACACGGAAGCGCTGAACAAATTTATGGTCGAGCAGTTTGGGCTGGACCTGGCAAAGAGCGGCGTTGACGCCGACCAGTTGAATCGTCAAGAGCTGGGCGATGGGCTCTTTGAAAAACTCAAAGAACTATACGACGCAAAAGAAAAACAGCTGGGCGCCGATGCCATGCGCTATCACGAACGCATGATCATGCTCAGCGTGCTGGACACGCAGTGGAAAGACCATCTGCTCAGCATGGACCACCTGAAAGAAGGCATCAATCTACGTGGCTATGGGCAACATGATCCGCTGGTGGAATACAAACGCGAGTCGTTTGACATGTTTGAAGCGATGATGCAGCGCTCACGCGAAGACGCTGTGCGCTATCTCTTCCATATGCAGATTGTGGATGGGCCTGCGGCGACGCAACAGCAGGAGCCAACAGCTGTGCCAGCGGGAGATGAAGCGCAGCAGCCAGCATTGCCGCCGCGGAAACGTGCGTCCACGTCAATGGATGATCTGGAAGCACAGTTTCAGCGTCGCAAGAAAAAAGAGCTGGAGCAGGCACGCATGGCGGGATCCAACGGCAGCACCGCACCGCAACAGGTAGTGCGCGGTGGAGACAAAGTTGGAAGAAACGACCCATGCCCTTGCGGGTCAGGCAAGAAATATAAAAAGTGCCATGGAGCTGGAACAGCGGCGTAAAGCTCTGCGTACTTTTTTGCAGTTTCAATCCGCTAAGTTTCAAACAATAAAAGGTGCGGCATAAGCCGCACCTTTGTATTTTGCAAGTTAAGCTGAATCTAGCGGTTACGATCCCCACCGCCGCCGCGCGGGCCACGATCACCCCCGCCACTGCGTGGACCGCGACTACCGCCGCTGCCGCCTCTGCGAGGCCTGCCGCTTCCACCGCCCCTGCTCGGACCACCATGCGGTCTTGGCCGGTCTCCGTGCGGACGATCCGGTCTTGCCGTCGCTACAGTCTCACGGTTTGCATCTTCGCGATTGAAGTTCGGTTCGGCATCGTCGTCAGAGAAATCGCCGCCGCCTTCAAACGTGACGGTTTCTTCTCCATCGGCCCGAGGCTGAGGCGCGCTGCGTTGCGGAGCAGGAGCGTCTTCGCCCTCGCCGCCACCAGAACTCTCGCCGCCAGAATTCTCGCCTTCGCCACCCCCCATCTTGGCGCGCTGCTCGCGCAGAATCGCCTTGCGGGACAGCTTAATCCTGTTGCCTTCAATGCCCAGGACCTTCACCAGTACCTGGTCGCCTTCTTTCAGCTCGTCTTTCACTTCTTTTACGCGATGTTCTGCAATTTCGCTGATGTGCAACAGACCATCGGTTCCCGGAATGATTTCGACGAACGCACCAAACTCAGCCAGCCGCACCACTTTACCCAGGTACGTCTTGCCGACTTCCGGCACCGCCGTCAAATCATTAATCCGCTGAATGGCGCGTTGTGCCGACGGCCCGTTATTGGAAGCAACGTTCACCTTGCCCGAATCGTCAACGTCAATCTTCACGCCGGTTTCTTCAATAATGCTGCGGATCATCTTTCCGCCCGGCCCAATCAGGTCGCGAATCTTGTCCACTGGAATCTGCAGCGTGTAAATGCGCGGTGCGAAGTTAGAAATATTTTCGCGTCCGCTGGTAATCGTGCCTTCCATTTTGTCCAGGATAAACAGCCGGCCATGCCGTGCCTGCTCCATCGCCTCTTGCATAATTTTTGAGGTGATGCCCATGACCTTGATGTCCATTTGCAGCGCGGTAATTCCCTTGCGCGTGCCAGCGACTTTAAAATCCATGTCGCCATAGTGGTCTTCTGCGCCGGCAATGTCTGTGAGGATGGCGTAAGAGTCTTCTTCTTTCACCAATCCCATGGCCACGCCCGCCACAGCCGCTGTCAACGGAACGCCAGCATCCATCAGTGAAAGTGAAGCACCGCAGATGGAAGCCATTGAAGAGGATCCGTTTGATTCCAGAATGTCTGAAACCACGCGGATCGCATACGGCCAGCTCTCCACCGGAGGCAGTACCGCGGCCACAGCGCGTTCAGCTAGTGCGCCGTGTCCAATTTCCCTGCGGCCCACACCTGTCATGCGGCCAACTTCACCCACTGAAAATGGCGGAAAGTTGTAATGCAGCATGAAGCGCTTTTTGGTTTCGCCTTCAAACCGTTCAATGCGCTGCATGTCGTCCGGCGTGCCCAGCGTGGTGGTGACCAACGCCTGCGTTTCGCCGCGTGTGAATACGGCTGAACCGTGCGTGCGTGGCAGCACTCCCACTTCAATCGATATGTTGCGGATCTGGTCAAACGCGCGCGCGTCAGGCCGTTTGCGTTCTTTGGTTACCTGCTCGCGGAAAATCCGTTCGCGCATCAGCTCGTAATACTTTGAGAGTTTGCTGGCAGCGTCTTTGTCGTCTGCCGGCAGCTCCGCTTTCAGCGCCTTCTTGATCTCGCGGACCTTCTCATAACTCTCGTGCTTCGGATACTTCGCCGTATCCAGCGCATCCATCAGCTGTTTGCCGACCTTCGCTTTCAACTGGTCGTAATAAGCTTCGTCCGTTTCAACCGCTTTGGGTTCCAGCTTTTTCTTGCCATTGCGCTTCGCCAGATCGCTAATCGCTTCGCAAATCTTTTTGATCTGCTCATGGCCAAACTCAATCGCGCTCAGTACCTGCTCTTCTGAAACTTCCTTCGCGCCGGATTCCACCATCACAATGCCTTCGGCCGTGCCGACGACAATAATGTTCAGCGTGCACTCACGAATCTCTTCGTAAGTCGGATTCACAATCATCTGGTCATTGACCAGGCCAATGCGAACCGCTCCCACCGGACCGTGGAAAGGAATTTCTGACAATGTCAGCGCAGCGCTTGCCGCGTTTATGGCCAGGATGTCGGGGTCGTTTTCCGTATCGGCTGAGAGCACCAGGGCTATGACCTGTGTCTCATTGCGGAAGCCTTCAGGGAACAGCGGGCGGATGGGGCGGTCAATCTGTCGGCAGGTCAGAACTTCACGTTCGCTCGGACGGCCTTCTCTTTTAATGAATCCGCCGGGGAACCGTCCCGCAGCGTACGTGTATTCGCGATAATCAACGGTAAGGGGGAAAAAATCTATGCCTTCGCGGGGTTCAGGGGAGGCACAAGCCGTGCCCAACACAACGTTGTCTCCCTGGCGCACAATGGCTGAGCCTTGTGCCTGTTTTGCTAAATATCCTGTTTCTATCTGGAGGGTTTTGCCGCCTGCAAGTTCAACAGTGGCTGTCTGCTTCATCTATTCCTCATTTCTAGGAGGACCAGCAGTCTGAATTCATTGAGAGAGCAACTCTTTAAAGCCCGAGAAGCGGCGGAACACACGTATCCCGCCGGTTCTTAGTTGACCGTGTGACCGTTCGATCTGGGTCGATTATTTACGGATGCCAAGTTTCTGGATGACGTCTTTATAACGCTCAGTATCGTACGTTTTAAGATAGTCCAGCAGGCGACGGCGCTTGCTGACCATCATAAGAAGACCCCGCCGGGAGGCATGGTCTTTTTTGTGGTTCTTGAAGTGCTCCGTCAGCTCTCCGATGCGTTCGCTCAGAATGGCAATCTGTACTTCCGGGCTGCCCGTATCTGATTGATGCGTGCGGAAGCGGTTGATGACGTCGGCCTTGCGCTCTCTCGCTAACACTGAATTCTGGTCGACTCCTATTTCTCTAAATCTCGTCCTGTAAGTGACTTGAAAAGAGTAACACGGGATGGCGGGCACTGTAAAGGGAGGGGGCAGCCACTTCAAAGATTGCCAAAATCGCCCGTAATTGCCAAAGATCCGCCGTAATTGAAACTCGCCCCCTTACCATGTCGCTATCCCGAACCGAGACGAGAATATAAGCATGCACCATCAAAATACAGTTCTCGGCGTAGGTGAGGGATCGGCTCCGCTGCTCTTGTGGGTTGCCATTACGCTGGTTACAAGCTTCGCACCTTAGCCTTGCTCGCCAAGCTTCCCTATGTCCCAATTTCGAGCGTTTTCCCCTTCTCTTCTGATCTGCGCTTTCCGCGCGAATCCGCGGTAAGTTTCTCGCCTTTTCTCTGTGTTCCTTCGTGCCCTCTGTGGTAAAAGGTTTTGCCTTTCCCCGATCACGCGCGATAACCCGATCTCTTGTCAACCCAGCCTCCCCTCGCCAAGTCTCTGCATCCAACAACTCAGACATATCTGGAGGGTACTATGATGAAACTTTTAAGAT
>DASZMF010000935.1:0-5565 GCA_035552035.1 Candidatus Angelobacter sp. | reverse complement strand
GCGGGAAGAAACCGTGAAACGCGTGCAAGCCGGAACGCTGAGCAAGTCAGCCCTGGCCGCGCACGATTACGTGTTTGATATTTTCTCCGCTGACGAATTGAAGAAAGCGTCACAGGGAAACGCCGCCGACTAATCGCAGGCACAAACAAACTCAACTTGGCGTGGAATGCTTCATCAGCAGACCACGCCAAAGTTTTTAGAACGCTGTTTAGAACATCGCTTGGGCATTCTCTGTGTAAATCCTGTGGAGAAATGGGATTGCTACTCCACTGAGGTCTGCCGCTCGTAAGCGAATAGTGGTATTTTCAAAAGAGAATATGGCCACATCCTACCAATCCGAACCTGCAGCTGCGTGCCCCATCTGTGACGGGACCGGCTGGAAGCAAGTTGCTGTCCCGGGCAAAGCCAGCCGTATGACGCGCTGTGACTGCCGCGTCTCCGCCCGCAATGAACAATTGCTGGATAAAGCCGGCATCCCCGCGCGCTACAAGAAATGCACTCTGGAAAACTTCAACATTGAGATGCATGAAGTTTCCATCTCGGTTAAAAATGCCCATCGTGACGCGCAGCGCCTCGTCCAAGAGTATCCTCTTGAAAGGCAGGGCATGCTACTCATCGGCTCTATTGGAGTCGGCAAAACGCATCTGGCCGTAGGCATGATCCAAATGCTGATCAGAGACAAAGGCGTGCCGTGCCTGTTCTGCGATTATCGTGAGCTGCTCAAGGAAATTCAGAACTCATACAATTCTGCGGTCCAGGCCACGGAGTTGGAAATTCTGCGGCCAGTGCTAGAGACTGAAGTCCTGCTACTGGATGAGCTAGGCGCAGTGAAGTCTTCAGAATGGGTCTGGGATACCGTCAGCTACATCCTGAACAGCCGCTATAACGAACAGAAGACCACCATCATCACCACCAATTTCCCTGATGCTCCTTCCGCGGGAGCCCAGCGCGAGAAATCGCGTATAGACCGGAAGCTGGGCGAGGAAGATTCTTCCCGCAATGCTACCCGTGAGGAGACCCTGGGCGATCGCATTACAGACCGCATGCGCTCACGCCTGCTGGATATGTGCCGCGTACGCACCATGAAGGGTCCTGACTTCAGAACACTCCCCAAAAACAGAGACTAACCTGCTGCACTGGTTTTTGCTTCGCTGGTAGGGTCGCGGCTTACTCTTACTAAGAATATAGATACTTTTATATATATAAATACAGTAGTAGCAGTAGGGCCTGTGCAAACGGTGGAAATCAGCCGGAAGCCCGATGGATACAGGAGAAACGCTGTCCACAGGCTGTGCATATGAAGGCGTGAAATTTGTTGAGCCGGTGAGTAACAGGACACAGCCGCAGAGTCTTACTAAGGTTTCCAACTAAATTCACATCAACCAATCGTGCCATCGTAGGAAGCCGTGGAAATCAGGACTCGCCGAAGAGTAACAGCAACAAAAGCAAAGAGATAGACCGGACTTCTTTTCCGCACACCAGCAAGCAGCACTCTGGAAAACAGGGGAATCAAGTTAGTCTGCACATTCCTGGTGCACATCTGTAGGGCACTGTGACAGACTAATTCTGCAAGCGAAGTTCTATAAAACTGGTGCTCTAAAACTCTGTTGCTCTCAATTCTGGTGCTCTAAAAATTGCTGACGAACTCCATCCCATTCTCGCCTGAACATCTGCCCGATTTCTTTGCGCAATTTCCGGCGGCGCCCGCAGTGTTCGTGCTGCGCGGAGCAGAGACGGGATCGGAGCCCTACGCCAGCAAGACAGCGAACCTGAAGAGGCGCTTGCTCCGTCTGCTCGCGCCGCCTGAGTCGCAATCAAAACGGCTCAACCTGCGCGAACGCGTCGCGACCATTGACTACTCTCTGACCGGATCTGACTTTGAGTGCGTGCTGCTGCTGTATCGCACGTTACGAAAAGAATTTCCAGATACTTACCAGAAACGTCTTCGCCTGCGGTCAGCGTCAGCGATCCGCTTCAATTTGGAAAATGAATATCCCCGCGCTTATGTCACCACGCGGATCGGCCGGTTCACGGGCAAGTCCCTTTACTATGGGCCGTTTCGTTCTCGGGCCGTGGCAGAAAAATTTTTGAATGACTCGCTTGATCTCTTCAAAATGCGCCGCTGCACCTTTAACCTGAATCCTGATCCTGCTTTCCCTGGCTGTGTTTATTCAGAGATGAAGATGTGTCTGGCGCCCTGCTTCAAAGGTTGCACGGACGAAGCTTACGCAGAAGAAGTGGCGCGCGTGCAGGCCTATTTTGATTCCGGCGGACAATCGCTGCTGCAGGAGCTGGAAGCAGAGCGCGAACGGCTTTCTTCAGAGCTGGACTTTGAAGCCGCCGCGGCACAGCATGCAAAGATCACGAAAATCAAAAGCATTCTCACTGCCTGTGACGATATCTGTGGCCGCCTGGACCATCTCAATGCCGTCATCGTTCAACCATCGCTGGAACCAAAAACAGTGGCGCTGTTTCACTTTCACCATGGCGAACTCGCAGGCCCAGTATCATTCGCAGTGGAAGCGGAAGACGAGTCGCAATCCCAAGAAAGCCGAATCAAGGCCGCGTTGGAGCAGATAGAGCCCGCAGGCGCGCCATCAGCACAAAGATTCATGGAAGAGCTGGCCATCCTGAAGCGCTGGTACTACCGCACCCACAAAGTAGGCGAAGCTTTTTTTGCCAAAAATCCGTTTGCCAGTGAACTTTTTTCTAGAGATCTTTTTTCTAAAGACCAGGGTGAACTGCCCATGCGCAGGATCGTCCGCGGCGTGAGCCGAGTGTATCGCGGAGAGAAAGAGCAGCCGGCGGCAAATTCACCTGCACAGCCTGAGGAAGAGGAGAAAACGATTTCAGTCGAGCATGAAGCAAGTAAGCTCGACTGAATCATTCATCATTTATCTTGGGTGTCCTGGACGTTTTTCTATAGATCACGCGAATCCCCTCACGCCATCTTTCATCCACGCCCACCAATGTCCACTCGATTGCCGGAGAAAAGTAGCGCAAGATTATATCGGTAGCCGGATGCACACGCAGCGACGGCGCAACCAGGTAGAGCAGCGGTGGACGCGGTGAAAGCTGGACTCCGCTGAAGTATCCATACTGCTGGAACTCGCCGCGGGTGTGGTGCCACTGCACGCGCGCCCAGTAATCCAGCCCTTGCAGCGGCAGGTGTATGTCTTCGTCGGCTTTCAGCTCCAGCACGGCGATGCGGCCCTGAGCGGTGCATGTGAGCACGTCAATCATCGCGCGGTCAGAAGCAGAAAATGCCGGCACCTGCGAATAGACGTGCGCTGGATCCAGTTGAGAATCCACGCCAGCGACATTCTTGAAAACCAACGACTCCAGCCAGCGCTCCGGATACATACGCCACAGTGGATCGTGCCGATTGCCGCCAACACTGCGCGCTTCCACCACAATATTTATAAATTCGTTGAACGCTGGCGCAGTCTCTTCACTGAAGCGCGTTTCATATCCCGGCAGCCCAAAGATCATTTCTTCTTCCACGCTGAAGCTGCCGGGAGTGTTAGCCAGCCTTGTGCGCGCAAACTCCAAGCCGTGAAGCCGAAAAGAAATCTCCGTCGGAGAAAGCACAGCCACTTCCGCCTGCGGAGCCAGCGCCAGAACTTTGCTTACCGTTGCCGCAAAGCGTGCGTGCACCTGCACTGCATCTGGATGGCGCATCAGACGCGTTTGAATATTGCCGTAGTCAGATAGGTCTATCTGGTTTAGCAACTCATCGCGCTCATCGAATTCAAAGAGCTCGAACCTGGCGGCGTTATGGTCAAGATGCGCCAGGCGAATTTGCAGTGTGCCAGAACTCTTTGGCGGAATATACAAACGCAGACCTTCTACAAGCGAGCGTCCGGCTTCGCGTTCACGGCAGGCCTGCAGCCAGAGCAGCGCAAAAGTAAGTGACGCATCCACCGCAGCCTGCGTTTCCTGGTGGCTCACGCCCATCACCGCCAAAGCGCTGCGGCCTTTGCGCAGCAGCCCGCGCGCATACACCGGTGAAAAGCTGCGTTCGAGATCCATGGATGTAGAAAGCTTTGCTTTATCCAACGCCCAATCTGGTGATTGGCGGCGCAAAGCACGCTCCAGCACGCGCGCGTAAGTATTCCGTGCAGCTTTCTGCGCCGATGGCGGCCGGCGGTCACGGTCCCTGCATATCTCCATCTTGTGCGGACGCGCCTGGGCAAACCGCCGCACGCTGAGCGTCATGGTACCGTTTTTGATTTCGGCGTCAACAATGTGGCGCACCAGATTGCGCTCGTCTGACCACAGATGAAACAGGCATCTGCCTTTATCTGTGGAGATGGAAGTTTGCGCCGAGCTCAAATCAAAAAGAATCTGGCCATCTTCAATCACCACGCCGCTGCTTGCGGTGGATAGAAATTCCTGGAGGGCGCGGGCCAGAGCGTCGGGCGTCATAGTTTTAGTAAACGAGGCTTAGTAAACGATTTTGTCAGCCTTGGCTTTCCATGCTTGAAAGGGCGCCAAAGATTCCTTGTGAGCAATCTGCGTGATCGGCAATTGCTGCTGCGTGTATGGGAGACAGATTTGCGTCTTGATGAGCGAATCATCAAAGCCTGCATCGGCCGCGGCGCCGGCGGTGGCGGCAAAGAAAACTTGCGCCGGACGCGCCCAGTAGATGGCGCCCAAGCACATCGGACACGGCTCGCAGCTGCAATAAATCTCGCAGCCAGTCAGCTCAAAATTTCCGATGGCCTTGCAGGCCTTGCGAATCGCCACCACTTCAGCGTGTGCCGTGGGATCCAGTGTTGCAGTCACCTGATTCGCGCCAGTTGCGATGATCTGCCCATCCTTTACCACCAGCGCGCCAAATGGTCCGCCGCCGTTCTTTACGTTTTCCAGCGCCAGCTCAATGGTTTTGTATATCAGTTCGTCTCGATCCATTGCCACTCCATTTCAAAATTTGCCTTGCGCTCATTCAGTATGCGGCCTTGGCTTCAAGCTCTGATCAAGATAAGCCAGATAGCCGCAGAGCAGACGGTAGGTGTCATAGTAATTATTCGGGCGGAACTGCGTCACGGCCCCAGAGACCACGTTCTGCTGGGTTAGAGAGTGAATGGTGATTTGCGGAATATGGCGCGCTGCAAACGGATCGGAATCCTTGTGGCCCAGGGCAGCAATATCAATCTGGCTGGCTGGAATCTTTAGCGCATACACCATTACGATCAGGGCATGCACCAGATCTTTGTCAGAATGGGCGGTCCAGATTTTTGTGGGAGAGAAGCCAAGCGCATCCACGTTGACCATGGCCTCAGCTCGGTCCAATTGCGAGTGCGTTAGATGGCGGGCAAAAAACTCAGCGCCCGCCGGATCTTTACCATCGTCAGCAAAGGCAACAAAAATGAAGCTGTGGTTTCGCTTCTTGTCCCGCAAGCTCTGGTAGATGACAGGCAGTAGCGCCGCTCCGCTCCAATTATCCAAAGAGTTCTGTGCAGATGGCGCGCGTTCATAATGAGCGCCCACAATCACGGTATCGCCTTCGCCGGTTCCGAGTACGCAAACGATGTTAGGTGTCTCGGTACCCTCTATTTTCTG
>DASZMF010000934.1:0-2716 GCA_035552035.1 Candidatus Angelobacter sp. | reverse complement strand
AGCGCCTGCTCAAGTTCTATGAATCCCTGACGCAATCCGCCAAATATTGGATAGCCAAATGGACCGCCGGCCCTAAAAGCCCTGAAGCACGCACCCGCCGTGCCCGGCAAATCGCCGAACGCCTGATGGAAACCCTGGAAGCAGAGAAAGATCTGCCGCCCATGATCGAGCTGGCATTGCGCCAGAATCCACGCGTCCGCGAGAAATGGGACAAGACATCACCCTCGCACCGCCGCGCCCACTTGATGGCAATTTTCCATTACCGCACGCCGGAAGCACGCATGCGACGCCTCAACAAATGCATGGAAGAGTTACTTGGACTAAAAACGAAGAAAAGCAAAGCCATTGAAGATGAATCGAGCAGAGACATGGATGGCGCAGAAGACTTTTAGTTATCGGCATTCACTTGATCGTGATCGGCACAATTGGAGCTCCGATCCGATGTTGAATAAAGGACACATGATTCTGTAAAAGAAATTGCTCTTGATCAGCGCTAAGCACTGGTCCAGCTAATTCTACCTTGATGTGATATTTGCCTTTATTTTTCGGAGTCCAGAATTTTTGGACATTGCCAAAAATCTCATTTGGATTGAGCAATACCCATTGCTTGGGATCTTGCATTTCCTGCAAGACTTCTTGTCCGCTCATGATAAAGTGCTCGGCGGAACATCCTCCCGCCACGACATTACGACCTTCTTTATCTAAAATCTGCAGGTCCAGGTAACCACTCCAAAAGGTGCAATAAGAGATACCGCGAGAAAGATACACAGGTGTCTTGCCGCGATTGACAACGTAGAATTTTAAGCTTATCTCTTCGCTACGGTGATACTCAGGTTGATCCGTGGCAATCTGTATTTCGAGTTGGGGCTCTTCTTGGGCGATTTTGACGTCTCGGTGCTGAGACGGCATATTGAAAAAAACCAACAGGAGTAACAAAAAACTACTTAGCAGCAATGTGTTCATGATCCTCACTCTGGGTTAAGAGAAAAGGCTGTGGGCCGCGCAATTCAGGGCAAACGGCAGTGAAGAGGGCTTCGATTCTTAGCTGACACATCAAAAAGCAACAACACAAACTAAACAGCGTGCGCAATTCCGTCATCTTTCCATTGATGTCCGCAGGCATCGCATGTCCAGCTAAACTTATTTTCTGCAGCGGTTGGATCTTCTCCCTCAAAAACCACCTCTTCAGATCTGCATTTCGGACAAAAAATCGCGTATTGTTTGTTCTCTTCTTCCCCGTCCGCCACGGTTTGTTCATCCGGCGCGTAGAGATCCAGCACGCTCTGGGCGCGTCTGCTGTCCCTGGAAAAGACTTTCAGCTCAACTCCGCCGTCAAAGCTTCCCTTGAAATCTTCAAGGTCAACCACATTCTTCGGCCCCAGGCAGGACGCAATAAAGTTGGCGGCAAGAAGTTCTTTTAACTCTCGTGCTTCCGCCTCACTCCCGACCTGGCGCAACATGACCAGCTCATGGCCCGCGTCGTATGTATCGTCTATCTCCAACTCGCCGGAAGCCTCTGGCTGTGGAGGCGCCTTGACCAGCGGAATTTTCAAGCCTCTGTCCGCGATCACCGCCTGCAACGATTCCTGAGCAATCGCAGTCAGATCATAGGCCTCATTGGCTAACAGGTAGAGTTCGTCCTCGGTCATCTGCCCGTAGGTTTCTTTTAGCTCGCGCCACTTCTTTTCCTGGTCAACGTTTTCCATACTGAAAGATCATCCCCACGCAAGATTCAATGCAGCAAAATTCAACTTAACTCGCCGCCATGGGCGGCCTCAGCCACAATCGCAATCCCCGCCTCATCCGCTGCGGAAATAATTTTGTCTCCATCCAGAAACAAACATTTGCCCGCGTCAATCGCCAGGCAAGATGCGCCGGCGCGCGCCATGGTCTCAATCGTCTTCAAGCCGATCACTGGAACATCAAAACGCATGTCCTGGTTCGGCTTCGCCACTTTTACTACGGTCAGTTTGCGGCTGAGCATTGAGTCGCCGTCTTCAGCGGCGCTGTGCATGATCTCTCCCGCGCGCAGAATCGTCGCGTCCGTGCCTTCCATGGCTTCCACCGCAACGCACGCCGCTTCTGCAATCACCACGGTTTGCCCAATGTCATACTGCGCCAGCTGCCGCGCTACCTTGCGTCCATACTCCACATCTTTCTGCTCAGCTTCCGTCGGCCTCCGGCGCGAAAGCACACCCGGCTTCGCCAGCAGCGGCTCAAGGTATGAAGTGGAGCTGATCAGGTGTATGCCTTCATCTTCCAGCACCTTGGCCACCGCGCCAATCAGTGAATCCGTGTTGCGTGTCCCCAGAGACAAAAGCACCTTCGCCAGCTTCCAGTCCGGACGGATCGCAGAAAAAATCTGCTTATGCTTCACCTGCCCGGCCATGATTGCCGTAGTCACGCCTTCACGCTTGAAAGTTTCAATGAGCTTGCTGAGTTCACCCAGTGACATCCAATGGACAGCCGCCGCGCCGCGGCTCTCAATCAGAGGAGAGGTCTCTTCTTTAATCGCGGCCACCACCACCTGCGCGCCCTGGGCGAGCGCCGCATCCAGCAGCAGCAAGGGAAAACTTCCATTGCCTGCGATCAACCCGATTTTTTGCTGTTCTGCCACTCTCAACAAGTGTATCAAGTGTCATTAAGTGGCTTAAATCCAGAGTTATAGGCACACTTCCCGCCGGAACCAGCATCATAACCAATCAGTAAACATGCG
>DASZMF010000933.1:0-2271 GCA_035552035.1 Candidatus Angelobacter sp. | reverse complement strand
ATTGGAAGACGATCTGCATTTTTTTCCACCCTATGATGCTGTGCCGATTGTGCGTCGGCAAACGCTGGAGCGGCACCCGGAAGTTGGCAAGGCGCTCAACGCTCTCAGCGGACGCATTACCGCAGAAGATATGCGGCACATGAATTACGCCGTGGATGGAGAGAAGAAAGACGCTGAGGCCGTGGTCCGCGATTTTCTGGCGCAGAAGAATTTTCTGCCGCGCGCAGGTGGGTAGCACCCCGTCAGGCTGCTGGCTTGGTGCGTTGAACCAAATGCTGAAAGTTTTGCTTCAGTGTCTGCCACGCAAACAACTGCAGCGGACTGCCGGCAAAAGCCTGAGCAATGGCAAAGACATTCATGGGATGAAAATGGCCGCGATTCACCACGGCGTAAACAGGCTCAGAGTAGTGCGGGCGAAACTTGTATTTGTAATGCTCCAGCCCCTTGAAGTTATAAAGAGAGTTTGCCGTAAGGCGCATGAAGCGGAAGAGGCCGCGCAGCCACAGCGGGCCGGGTTCTCCCAGCGCAAGCACGCGGTCAGAGAGCGGCACGAGCCCCATGGTGATTTCTCTATAGCCTTCCGCCGCGAAGACAGACATGGCTGAATGCACCAGAAATTCGCTGGTGCCCAGAGGCGCTCGCGCGCCGTGGGCCCATTGTTCAAAGAGCCATCCATCGCGATTAGGCATGGGCGTACAAAGCAGATAGCCGATTAGTTGTCCATTGCGCCGGGCGACAAAGAGCCGGCGGTCATTGATTTGACCAAAGATGAGTTGCCCAAAAAGATCGGGCTCAATCAGAAAATGCAGAGGCGGCAGGTGCTTGCGCTTGAGCCATTGCTGGCGGATAGCGCGCAGGTCATTGGAATCGGCGGCAGCACTCGCGGGCATTTCCACTACATCAATGCCTTTATTCCTGGCGCGTGCAATCTGGTAACGCAGTGAAGAATCTTTCTTCACAATCAGATGCCAGTCTTCGGGATTCCAATACGGCAACGAGCCAATGGCCGCAATGGAATGCGTGGCAGAATGATTCACCACGCTGGCGAAGCGCGGGCCCACGTGAAAATAACAGACGCGCTCGCCGGCCTGCGTGGCTTCCGACTCAAATTCATTGATGACTTCCCGCATTCTTGCGGGACTGCAGACAGGCGCTCCGGCCACAACGCGTATGCGATTGCAGACGACATAACCGATCACGGCGTCACGCTGGCTGCTGAACCAATGCTTTATTCCGGGATTCAGTATCTGGTAAGCGATGGGGTTCCAGCTGTGGGAGAGTACCAGGTCGCGAACGAGTGAAAGATCAGGAACGGCAGGCGAAGTCACGTTGCTTTCATTATGTCACTTTATTTGATGTGAAACTGCCAGCGTTTCTCACCTCTTGGTTTGCTTCTCGTTATAGCGGCGCACAGGAACAGGGTTGAGCTCCTGAAACTGGTGTTGATGCCAGTAAGGATACGCGGCGTTGGTCTGGCTGGCGCGATCCAGCGCTTCAACCTGAGCGGCGGTGAGATTAAAGCTGGTGGCCGCGAGGTTCGCGCGAAGCTGCTCTTCATTGCGCGCGCCGATGATGACGCTGGAAACGGTTGGCCGCTGCAGAAGCCAGTTGAGCGCAACCTGCGGAACGGTCTTGCCGGTTTCAGCAGCAACTTTATCCAGCGCATCAACAACTGTATACAGATACTCGTCGGCGATGATCGGGCCGCCGGCGGAAGCGTCATGCAAGCGGCTTACCGCTGGCAAGGGCTGTCCGCGACGGAGCTTGCCGGTGAGGCGTCCCCAGCCCAGCGGGCTCCAGATGAGCGCGCCAACTTTTTCTTCTACGGCCTGCGGCATGAGCTCCCACTCGTAATCGCGGCCGATGAGCGAGTAATAAACCTGATGCGCCACGTAGCGCGCCCATCCATGCTGGCGGCTGGTGTCGATGGATTTTTGCAGATGCCAGCCGGAGAAATTGGAGGCGGCAATGTAGCGGACTTTGCCATCGCGCACAAGATTGTCGAGCGTGTTCAGCGTTTCGTCAATGGGCGTGGTCCCGTCAAAACCGTGCATGTGATAAACGTCAATGTAGTCTGTGCCCAGGCGCTTGAGCGAGCCTTCAACCTGTTGCGTGAGGTGATAGCGCGACGAGCCGAGTGCGTTTGGATCAGGGCAGGCGGCTTCAGAGCGCGATCCACTGTTAAAGCGGAAGCTGGCTTTCGTGGAGATGAGCACGCTCTCACGCGGCAGATGCTTGATGGCCTGGCCAAGAATTTCTTCTGACATGCCG
>DASZMF010000932.1:0-5717 GCA_035552035.1 Candidatus Angelobacter sp. | reverse complement strand
AGACGCCATCCGACAAGGCATTGCTTTTGTCACCGAAGACAGGAGACGCTTTGGCCTGGTGCTGGACGATAGCATTCTGCATAATCTGACACTCGCTGCCCTCAACCAGATATCGGCGCGCATGCTTACTAGAGAAGCGAATGAGATGTCACTGGGCAATTCAATCGTTCGCGACCTTCAGATAAAAGCCCCATCTTTATTTACAGCGGTGGGAACGCTCTCCGGTGGCAATCAACAAAAGGTTGTACTGGGCAAGTGGCTCATGGCAAAACCAAAAGTTCTTTTTCTGGATGAGCCGACCCGTGGTATTGATGTAGGCGCGAAAGAAGAGTTCTACAGGCGGATTGACGAGCTTGCACAACAAGGATTGGCCATCGTATTGGTTTCTTCTGAATTAGAAGAAATCCTGGGGCTCAGCGATAGAATCATGGTTATTCATCAGGGAGCGGTGGTGAAAGAACTCAGCCGCGCGGACGCGACCAGCGACAAGATCATGGCTAGTGCCATCGGTCATCCGGAGCTCGCTTGAGAAAGAACTCAGTTCAACGAGTGCCACCCGCTGCTGCCCAACCGTCGGGTAGGACGCGCAAGATAAGTCTTTCATACGACCAGATCCAGCCCTACACATTAGTACTTGCGCTTGCCGTGGTCTGGCTTGTGGCGGGGTATCTGACTGGCGGCGTATTTCTGGAGTCGAGAAATTTCTCCAACCTGATGCGGCAAATGGCAGTGACCGGCGTTCTCTCCATCGGCATGCTGATGGTAATTGTCAGCGCGAACATTGATCTTTCCGTCGGTTCGCTGGTAGGTCTGGCTGGGATGACTGCGGCGATTGTGCAAGCCAGCGCAGGCCACGGTCTGATTGCGTCGTTGCTTTCGGCGATCCTCTTGGGGCTTCTTGTTGGCGCGTTCCAGGGAGCGCTGGTTGCGTATGTACAAATCCCATCCTTTATTGTCACGCTTGGCGGCTTGCTGGCATGGCGTGGCGTGACCAAGGGCATCAGCAGCGGAGAGACAATTCCTCTCCGCCTCGCGCGTTTTCAAGCCATTGGGCAGGAGTATTTGCCAGTTCCAATGGGGACCGTTCTGGCCGCGCTGGCCATTGCGACAATTGCCGCAGTGGTTCTCTGGCGCAGCCGCGCTAGAAAACGCCTGGCGTTGACGCCCTGGAACTGGTGGCAAATCTTAGCGCAGATCGCTGTACCTTCAATCCTTGTGGCTGTGGTGACATTCGGGCTGAATTCTTACGCTGGCATTCCGGTACCGGTGCTGATCTTCCTGACGATCGCGCTGCTTGGCGCCTTCCTGATGCGCAACACTGTTTTTGGCCGCTATCTGTATGCGATCGGTGGCAACGCGGATGCTGCGCGGCTTTCCGGCATCAACCTGCGCTGGCAGGTCCTGATTGTCTTTTGCCTGATGGGCGCATTGAGCGGTGTTGCCGGCATTCTCTACACTTCGCGCGTCGGCAGTGCTTCCACGGATGCTGGCCTGTTGCTGGAGTTAGACGCGATAGCCGCTTGCGTGATTGGCGGCGCCAGCCTGATGGGTGGCCGCGGCACTGTGGTTGGCGCATGCCTGGGAGCCTTGCTCATGGCCAGCCTGGACAATGGCATGTCTTTACGCAACGTTCCGGATTTTATGCAGGACATTGTCAAAGGCGGAATTCTGGTTGCGGCTGTGGCCGTTGATATGGTCAGCCGTCGCCGCTACTAACCCGCGCGCAGGCTGCATGAAAGATGTAAGAGAAAGATTGTGTGAGTACAAGATGTGTGAGTCAAAGATGTGTGAATCGATGAGTCGGAACCTTTTTCCAGCCGTTCTTCTTGCCGCGCTCCTGTGCTTCGCCTCTTTCGGCTGTGTTGCGCAGGACAAGGCGCAGTATGCCTATCCATTTCAGGATCCTTCATTGCCAATCGAAACGCGGGTCAGCAACATTCTCTCTTTGATGACCCTGGAAGAAAAGATCGACAACCTGGGCACAGTTCCCTCGGTTCCGCGATTAGGGATTAAAGGTGCGGGCCACGTAGAAGGTCTTCACGGTCTGGCGTTGGGTGGCCCAGGCGCTTGGGGCAGATATAAAGATGCGGAAGGAAATGAACAGGACAAGCCCATACCGACCACGCAGTTTCCGCAAGCTGTCGGGCTGGGCGAAACCTGGGACCCGGCGGTGATCCAGCAGGCCGCGGCGATTGAAGGCTATGAGGCGCGCTACATCTTCCAAAGCGACCAATATCAGCATGGTCGTGGAGGGCTGGTTATCCGTGCGCCGAATGCTGATCTGGACAGGGACATTCTCTGGGGACGGAGCGAAGAGTCGTACGGTGAGGACGCATTTTTCAACGGAACCATGGTCACGGCTTTTGTGAAAGGGCTGCAGGGGGACAATCCCAGATATTGGCAGACAGCGGCGCTGCTGAAACATTTTTTGGCCAACAGCAATGAGAATGGTCGCGGCGGATCATCATCAAACTTCGATGAGAGGCTGATGCGTGAATATTATTCGGTGCCGTTCCGCATGGGGATCGTCAACGGCGGCGCGCGCGCCTACATGGCCGCCTATAACGCATGGAATGGCATTCCCATGACTGTGCAGCCGATTTTAAAAAATATGACGTTTGCTGAATGGGGATTAGACGGCATTGTCTGCACAGATGCTGGAGGTTTGTCCAACATGGTCACCCAGCACAAATACTACAAGACATACGACGAAGCGGCTGCGGGAGCCATTCACGCGGGCATCAATCAATTTCTTGATCGATACAAAGAGCCGGTGACCGATGCGCTGAAAAACCACCTGATCACTGAAGCAGATCTCGACGAAAATCTGAAAGGAGTTTTTCGCGTGATGATCCGGCTGGGCCTGCTGGATCCGCCGGAGATGGTGCCTTACAGCGCCATCAAAGGGAAAGAAGATCCGTGGACAACGGCAAAGCATAAAGCAGTCGCGCGCCTGGTTACGCAGGAGTCTATTGTTTTACTTAAGAATGATCCGCTGAAAAGCAATGAGCGTTTACTACCGCTGAATAAAAATGAATTGAAATCCATTGCCCTGATTGGACCGCACATTGATGAAGTGCTGCTTGACTGGTACAGCGGAACGCCGCCGTACACGGTAACGCCGCTGGAGGGAATCAGGAACAAAGTTGGACCTGGAGTAGAAATACGAACGGCAACTAACAACGCTGAGAACGCCGCTGTGAATGCAGCACGCACGGCCGATGTCGCGATTGTGATTATCGGGAACCATCCAACGTGCGGAGCCGGATGGAACCAGTGTCCAACGCCGAGTGATGGCAAAGAGGCGATTGACCGGCAGTCCCTGATCCTGGAGCAGGAAGAGCTGGCGCAGCAGGTTTATGCCGTGAACCCTCATACCGTGGTGGTACTGCTCTCCAGCTTCCCGTTTGCGATTCAATGGACCAGGGAAAACATTCCGGCCATCCTTCATATGACGCACAATAGCCAGGAGGAAGGCAATGCGCTGGCCGATGTTTTATTCGGTGACTACAACCCCGCTGGGCGATTGGTGCACACATGGCCGCAGTCAATGGATCAACTGCCGCCGATGATGGACTATGACATCCGGCACGGACGGACTTATATGTATTTTAAAGGGAAGCCGCTCTTTCCCTTTGGCTATGGCCTGAGCTATACCAGCTTTGCTTACTCGCGGTTTCATACCAGCGCCAGCGTGCTGCGCAACGGCGAGACGCTCACAGTGAAAGTTGAAATTCGCAACACCGGGACACGTGCCGGCGACGAAGTAGCGCAAATGTATGTGGAGCATATGGGATCCACAGTGAACCGGCCCTTGCAGGAATTGCGAGGATTCAAACGCATCCACCTTCAGCCCAACGAGACGAAGAGCGTATCCTTGACGCTGCGGGCCGCCGACCTTACTTATTGGAACGCAGCCGATCACAAATTTTTGCTGGAGAAGGAAAAAGTCAAAATTGCGATAGGTAGCTCGTCGGCAGACATCAGGTTGCAACGAGTAATACAGATAATTCATTGAAAACTATCAGGTTCAGTTTTCTCCGGGCATCTTCACTCTGACATGTAAATGCAAGGATTGGATTCGAGCGCGAAAGTCGCCGTACAAATTGCCCTGGATCGGCCGGAAAAGATGATGATCCGGCGACCTGATCGCGCATGAGACTTGTAAAAGCGTTTCCATTCTTCGGTCACCGCATTACGTTCATTTCCGCTAGCGTACAGTACTATACAGAAGATGCTCCTCATTCTCCGGATGTTACCCCAATCATAAAAATTCGTTCTGATTGATTCGCGTTGATCGGGTGTTTGCGATTTGCGCGTCTGTGAATTCTCTAGCCCCAGCGAGGCTGTTCGTCCAAGCCGATCCCCAATGCTGTTTTCGCCACGACTTCATGCGTGAGAAATGAGTTCGCGGGGTGAATTCTGCCCAGGCGCGCGTCGCGGAGTAGTCGCTCATACCCAGCCGAGCGGAAAATCCCGTTACCGCCGGTTACGTCCAATCCCATATCCACCACGCGCCATGATCCTTCGACTGCGCGGTATTTTGCGGCGAATATTTTTGACGGCCACTGGGCTCCGTGATCGAGGCCATTCGACCAGTCCTCGGCGACGGAATCCAAATGTGGCCCAATCGATTCCAGCTCAATCACCATTTCAGCAATCGCATGCTGAATCTCCGGGTGATAGGCCATGGAACGCGAAAGACCGAGTGAGCCTTTGCTTTTCACGGCGGCAATGCTCTGGTCCAGCGCGCGTTTGGCTAGCCCGTAATAAATATTTCCAAAGCCCAGCAGCGCCCAGGCAAAGATCCCAAGGACGAAAGAATCAACTCCCGTTCCACCAGCCGGCACCACGCGGGCAATATAGCGGTCTGGAATGAACGCATTCTCCAGAGCCGTATCGTCGCTGCGGGTCGCGCGCATGCCCAGGACATCCCATGTTTCTTTGATGGTGTATCCCTTGGTCTCACGCGGCATGAATGCGTGGACGATCTTTGGCTGGGTTGGATCACTCGTATCCATCCCGTGCAGGCCAAAGCGCGTCCAAACCGGCGTCAGGCTGCCAAAGTGTTTGCGCCCGGTGAATTTATAACCACCGTCAACCCTTTCAGCTTTTGAGGTTGAAAGCAAAACTGGTAGATCATTGCCGCTTTCCGCATGGCCGGCAGCAAAAATTTCGCCTGCGGCTGCTTCGCGTAGCAGCCACTCGAGTGAAGTATCTCCGCTGCGCCAAAGGTCAGCCGCAATGCCAATCCAGTAAAGATGCATGTTCACTGCGAGCGCTGTCGCAGGTGCGTGGTAAGCCAGGCGGCGCTGTTCGCGGCAAACTTCAGCCAGCGTCATGCCTGCGCCGCCAAACTCTACCGGCAGAGGCAACAGCAGATACTTTGCCGCACGGAGCTCCTCAAAGTCTTCGGTGAAAAAGCGGTTCTCCTGGTCATAGGTGGCGGCGCGTGAAGCGAAGCGCGCGAGCATCTCTTCCGTCAGCGCGGGTTTTACAAGCCAGGGCAGAGGACACGAGTCTCCCACTACCTGCGGGCCGTTATCGTCGATCAGGCCCTTTTTGGAAGCGGTTGCTTTAGAAGCTGAATTCATGATTTTTTCCTTCTCAAATCTTATTTGCCTGGAATACCTGGCTGTCTTTCGGTCAGGGTCGAGCTTCGTAGACGATGTTGAATGGCGTTTCGGTAGCGCGACGGAAGCGGTTGAATCCCGCCG
>DASZMF010000931.1:0-8695 GCA_035552035.1 Candidatus Angelobacter sp. | reverse complement strand
CAACGACTACTTCCCCAATATAGGCTGCGGCCTGGCCAGCATCGCCAGAGCAATATCCAAATGAAATTTTTACATCGTCTTTATCGATCTCAAGCTTGGTGGGAAAAATCTTGTCACCTTTTTCCAGATTGACCTGACTCTGCTTGGTCATATTGAGGTAGTAGGTGCACTTGAAGCCGGGTTTGGTGAAGCTGCCGTTTCTATAATGCGAGGCACACACCGGCGATGATGAGCGCTGGGGCAAAGCCGCAGGGCCGGCTTTCTGGAGCGCCAGCCCGGTTTCAGGATTGCTGATGGCGCATCCGCCTTTGGCTGTCATCTTAGCCAGCGGATACTGCGCTTCCAGTTGCTCCTGAATTGAAGGTGATGCACCCTGCGCATGAAGCGTGGCCGCAGGTACGGCCACGCTCATGGCAAGAGCAGTGATTGTTATGCAGCGAAACAAGTTTCTGGTCATCATCTGGGTTCTCGTTGAGTCAGCGCTGCGATTGATTTACTTTCCTCCCGGTGAACCCTTCTGCACGTCCTGTTCAGCGCCTTCAGCGTCTTTCTGCTGGTTTTGCAACTCGCTGCCGGCGTCTGAGTCAGGCTGCGGAGCAGGCACTTCACCGGTGGTGGTAGCAGTATCTGGAGCCTTGGGGAGTCCGTTTTTGCCGGAGTTGTCAGCCAGAGTTTTCAGGCCGGAATCCATTTTCTGGCGGAACTGGTTGTGCATTTCCTGTAGATCGCTGATTTCCACGTCGGCATTGGTGCCGACCGCGCAATCGCCTTTCTTGCTGCTGACTACGCTTACGGAAATCTTGCTCCCGTTGGGCTCGCCGCTGCGCACCAGAACATCACCCGCTGTAACGCCACATTCGCCGGAATCAGCCGCCATGTCTACGTTGCCAGCCACAACAAACACACGCTGGGCTGGATCAAGGGCTGCTGGCGTTTCTTCCGGCTGATTGTTGTTTGCGTTCGCATTCTGCTGAGGCGCTTGATTTGCAGCCGGAGCGGGCTGGGCTGCCGCGTTGCGTTCCGCGTCTAACTGGCGCTTCACTTCATCGGCGATCATCTGTTTTACTTCCGGTGAAAGCGCGGCCTGTCCGCCGTTGTCGCCGCCGCCATTATTGTTGGAGTTGTTGGCGTCCTGTTGCATGGCATCGGCGTTGGCATTATCGCGAGAGTCATACGCTGCGCGCAGGCTTTCGGCGAGCAGGTAGTCGGTCAGCCATAGTGAGGCGCTGGGATAAACAGGATATGGATTGAAGTAATAGCCGTAATATCCATACCACGGGTTGCCGCCCCATCCCCAGCCGTAGGTCACTGGCACGGCCCAGGGATTGTACGCCCATCCGTAAAAGCCCGGATGATAGTAGAAGGCGGGCGCGTAACCATAATAGGCGTAGCCGTGGTAGTAGTAAGAGCGATAAGCGTAGGCGTAGCTGCGTCCGCCATAAACGTATGTGCGTTGGACGTAAACGTGTCCGCCACGATTCACGAATCTGCGCTCAGTAAAGCCCCTGCCGCCACCATAGCCAACCACCCGACGGCCACCGGCGCCTCTGGTTTCAAACCGGCTTCCACCGCGCAAGTCACGATGAACAGCCAAATCGCGGCCGCGGCTGTCATGTCCGCTGATTTCACGTACGCGCCCACGATTATCTGTGGCTACGCGATGATTGCCCACTTCGCGCACATTGCGGGCCGGCTCACGGCGAGCGCTTGATCCGCCACGAGAGTTATTGTTGCCGCCGCGGTTATTGCTGTTCGCATTGTTGCCACCGCGATTGTTGCCATTTGAATTGCCGCCGCGATTGCTGGTGTTGTTATTGGATCCTGAACGGCCGTTATTTGCGTTGTTGCCGCCACGGTTATTGCCAGCTGAATTATTGGTCGATCCCGAACGTCCGTTGTTGCTGCCGCCGCTGTTGCCCGGACGGCCGTTTGAATTGCCGCCAGAAGCGTGTGAAGTATTGCTATTGGACGACCCGCCGGACGGTCTGCCGTTTGATGAGTTGCCCCCCGGACGGCCATTCGAAGAAGGTCTGCCTGTATTGCTGCCATGCGACGTGTTGGAGCCTCCGGAAGAGTGGCTTGTTGCAGCCGGCTTGCTGGCGGGCTTGGGTGCAGACTGTGGTTTCTTCTTGTCATCAGCCCTGCCTGGGACTGAGATCGCCAGCAAGAAAAGGGCGATGGCAAACAAAGTCGGCAAAAGATGTGAATGGCGTTGCTTGAATTTCATGCGGCCTCCTGAGGCAGTTATCAAACGATTGCAATTATCAACGGACAACCATGAACGGGCCATGTTACTAAATTTTGGTCCCAAGGTTTTTTATTCCTGTCAGCTGCGGTGGGGGCCTGATCCAACCCGGGCGCCTCCCGTACTTTCTGGCGATCTTTTATTTGCTCAACCTGTATCTGCTCAACCTGCGTTGGCTTTCGGGTTGTGCCACTAGCTAAAGGGGGTTGGAATTGTTTCGGGCAGATACGAACCATGGAGCCCGGGGTTCTTCAGGCGTCTGCAAAAGGGTTTTGTTTTGACGTTCAGGCTGCAAAAGCTCAACCGGCAAAATTTTTCAGCACGTGCAAAAATTCTCTTTTCGAGGACCCTTTTTTGCAGAAACCGCTATTCAGAAACCATTATTCAGAACCCTGGGACGCGCCAGCAAATCAAGATGAACGGAAGAAAGGCAGAGGAGTAAACGCACCACTACCAAGCAATCGTGAGAGTATGCAGCAGCTCGCGATGAAATGAAAATAAAGATTTGATAAGTTTTCAGCCCGTCATCTTTCTCAAGAGACCTATGGCGGAAATCCGGCCAGCGTAGAAATCTGTGCGGACGGACAAGTGCAAGCGGTCTGACCCAACCAGCAAAGATTAGCGTTTTCCAATGTTTATCCGCCGGCGATGGACGGCACCAGCATGATTTCATCGCCTTCTTTGAATCTGTAGTCCTTGCCCAGGAACCGTATATCTTCATCATTCACATATATGTTGAGAAACCGGCGAACGTTACCTTGTTCGTCGCGTAAATGCTGTTTCAGGTCAGGGAAGCGGGTGCCCAGGGAGTCAAGCAGGCCGTTCAGGTCAGATGCCGGACAATCATAGCTATCCGCGCCTTCGGTGTGGCGGCGGAATGCACTGGGAATTGAAACCTTTACGCTCATTTAAGCGGCTCCTCTTTTTGCAGAATGTCCCGCACCAGCAAATTCAGTTTCCAGGTATTGCTCAAACGCTGCCAGCTTGGGCGGAATGGGTTCCACGGTCTCGAACCTGCCCGCCAGCGCGTCAGTGGTTTTAAGGCCATTGCCGGTAATGCAGAGAACCGTCGTCTCGTCCGGACGTATACGCTCCTGCGCAAACAGTTTTTTGGCGCTGGCCACGGTCACGCCGCCTGCCGTCTCCGTGAAGATGCCTTCGGTTTCAGCCAGCAAGGTCATGCCATCCACAATCTCCGGATCGCTCGCGTCTTCGGCCCATCCGCCGCTGCCCAGAATTGTTTTTGCCGCGTAGAACCCGTCAGCAGGATTCCCGATGGCCAATGACCGCGCAATGGTTTGCGGCTTCTGCGGCTCAATCTCATTGCGTCCAGCTTTCACGGCTACGCTGATGGGGCTGCAGCCCGTGGCTTGTGCGCCAAAGAACTTGACCTGCTTTTCTTCTACCAGTCCAAGCTGAACCAGCTCTTTGAACGCCTTATAAATTTTCGTGATCAAAGACCCGCCCGCCATCGGGACGACTACGTTGTCTGGCAAGCGCCAGCCAAGCTGCTCAGCGATTTCGTATCCCACGGTCTTCGAACCTTCGGCGTAATAGGGCCGCAGATTTACGTTTACGAAACCCCAGTGATGCTTGTCAGCAATCTGCGAGCACAGGCGATTTACATGGTCATAATTGCCGTCAATGCGGACGATTTGTGCGCCATAAATCTGCGTGTTCAGCACTTTGGCAGGCTCAAGATCCGCTGGGATAAAGATGCAGGCACACAATCCCAGGCGAGCAGCCTGTGCGGCCACCGCATTGGCCAGATTACCCGTGGACGAGCAGCTGACTACATCAAACCCAAAGTGCTTGGCCTGTGTGAGAGCCACGGCCACTACGCGATCTTTAAAGCTGAGCGTGGGAAAGCAGACAGCGTCATTTTTTACATAGAGCGACCGGCTGCGCAGCTTTTCGCCCAGCTTGGCCGTGCGGACCAGCGGCGTAAAGCCGGCGGGCGAGGAAGCGTCATAGGTGTCCGGCAGCGGCAGCAGTTCTTTGTAGCGCCACAGGTTGGTCGCGCGGCGGGCAATCTCGTCTTTGCTGATCTCTTTGCGGATGCGGTCCCAATCATAGGCCACTTCCAGCGGGGCAAAGCAGTTCTGGCAGAATGAAATCGGCTGGTTGCCCCATGTGGTCTGGCATTCACGACATCGCAATTCATAGCGCAAATCGGTGCTCATTTGTTTCTCCCCCTTGCTCGGTCAATGCTTGCTGAACCTTGCTCCGGTTAAATCGCGTTTCGGTTGAATTTCTGCGTAAAAGCAAGAAACCCGCTACCTGAGGCAGCGGGTTCATAATGGCTGAATAAAAATATTGCTTATGAACCTTCCTGCCTTTGAGTAAACACACACATAGCCATGGTGCGACAGCACATGGCCATGTTGGAGACAGAAAGTAACATCTAGGAAATTCTACATCAACTGGCTTGGAGCGGGCAATTAGGAAATTAGCGCTTTGGCTTTTAGCCCTTGGCCATTAGCCTTTAGCTCTTGGTCATAAGCTCTTAGCTGACTTTTGATAATGGACCATAGAGCGGAAAAGACGGATGAAACATAAACCCCGCTGCGGGCTTTAGATTCCAAGCCAAAGGCCAAGAGCTAAGGGCCAAGGGCTGGTTTTTCCTAGCTTGTCATCAACTCCCTGGCTCTTTGTGTCGTCTTGATAATGGCATTCATTAGCGTCACGCGCAGCCCGCCTTTTTCCAACTCCATCAGGCCTTCAATGGTGCAGCCCGCGGGTGTTGTGACGGCGTCTTTCAAGAGTGCAGGGTGGTGTCCGGTTTCAAGGGCGAGCTGTGCCGATCCGTACATGGTTTGGGCTGCCAGCGTCGTGGCCATCTCGCGCGGCAGGCCGACTTTCACGCCCGCCTCGGCCAGTGATTCCAGAATTACAAATACAAACGCAGGTCCGCTGGCCGAGAGGGCTGTAATGGCGTCCATGTGTTTTTCGTCGACGACGAGCGCGCGACCCACGCTTTCAAATAGATGTTTCGCAGTTTCCAGATGCTCGGGTTTTGCCGCTGGACCGGCGCATACAGCGGTCATCGCGGCACCAACCATGGCGGGCGTGTTCGGCATGGCGCGGACCACCGGAACATTTTTTCCGAGCTTTTGCTGGATAAAAGTTGCCGTGGTGGAAGCGGCGATGGAGATTACCAGCGTGCCGGGATCGAGCGCGGGGGCAATTTCGTCGAGCAACTGACCGAGCACCTGCGGTTTCACGCATAGCAGGACGATTTCAGCTTTTGTCACCGCTGCGCGATTGTCGGTTCCTACGGGAACGCCGCCCAGTTCGCGGGAAAGCTCTGCGCCACGCTCGCCATGCTGCACGGTGGCAATAGCTTCTTCAGGCGTGATCAGCTTGCGCTTCAGAAATGACGCGAGCAGGATGGTGCCCATTTTGCCGCAGCCCAGCACGGCAATTTTCTTTTTTGCGTGCGTCCTGGCGGCATTTCCCCGCTGTGCTTGTGAGGATGAATGCGTGGTGGATGAACTCATAGTCCGCAATCATACAAGCAGAGAATCCGCGCCGCCAGATGACGAATGGCATCAAGCAAGCAGAGCCGCTATTCGTAACGCAGAGCCACCAGCGGATCCACTTTGGTTGCACGGCGCGCCGGAATGTAACAGGCGGCCAGCGCCACTGCCGTCAACAACACAATGACAGATGCAAGCGTGATGGGATCGCAGGCCTTCACGCCAAAAAGGAAGCTGGTGAGCAAACGAGCTACTCCCAGAGCTACCGCAACTCCTGCAACAGCGCCGGCAACAATCAGCGCCAGAGCTTTTGCCAGCACCAGCCGCACCACGTTATGCGATTGCGCGCCGATGGCCATGCGAATGCCAATCTCGCGCGTTCGCCTGGTGACTTCATAAGACAGCAATCCGTACAAGCCGAGGCATGCCAGCACCAGCGCTACTAATCCAAAAAAGCTGGAAAGCTGAGCGGTGAGTCGTTCATTCAAAACCTGCCGGTCAATGGCCTGCGTCTGCGTGGAAATACGGAAGAGTGCCAGGTCTTCATTCTCACGGGTGACGAGTTTTCTGATGGCTGGCACAAGTGTAAGAGGATCAACTGCGGAGCGCAGCTCGAAGTAAGCCTCGCCGCCAACTTGCGGAGAATAGAAGGTCGGTTTTATTTCGCGGCGCAGCCGGTTGTATTTGGCGTTCGCCACCACGCCCACAATCGTATAGCCGGGCGAACGTGCTTCACCCGGTTCGGTCGGCTCAGCGTCGGCAAAGCGTTCCCCAATTGGATTGCGGCCAGCGAAATACGTGCGGACAAATTCTTCATTCACAATGACCGGCGTCGGTTGAGAGCTTGGCTTGTCCCCTGTATTGCCTGCTGCCACGGCATAGTCAGCCTGGGTGAAATCATGGCCGTGGCGGAAAGGAACATGCATGGTGGAAAAAAATCTGGGACCAATGGGAAGAGAATCGGCTTCGACACTATCTTTAGATCCTTTGGGAGCGCCGGGCCGGTTGAAGGAGTTGGTATTCAAGCCTCCACTGAGAAGAGGCATCCATGAGTAGCTGGCTGCTGTAACTCCGGGCACAGCGGAAAATTTATCCTGCAAATCATGAAAGACATTGTCGACCTGCGCCTCTTTATATTCGGCCAGTCTTGGATCGACGCCGAAAAGCAGCACGTTATGAGTGTCAAACCCGGGGTTGAGGTTTTTGAGATTGCTGAGCGTCCGCGTCAAAAGACCTGCCGTCACCAGCACCACGATGGCCAGCGCCATCTGCACGGCGACGAGCGCTCCGCCCAATGTGATGCGGTGCCTGCCGCCGGACGCCGTAGTGCTTCCTCCACTGCCTGACTTTAGAGCTGATGTCAGGCCGATATCCGATCCGCGTAGCGCGGGCGCCAGTCCAAAGACGATGCCGGTGAGGATTGAAATTCCCGCTGTGAATGCCAGCACTCGCCAATCTGTATGAGGAGAAAATGCCGGTTGATTAGACGTGGGATCAGAGACCATGGCCGTAAGAGCACGTGCTCCCCACACGGCCAGCAGAAGACCCAGCCCGCCGCCAGCCATGGAGAGCAGAAGACTTTCTGTGAGCATCTGCAACACCAGCCTTCCGCGTTTTGCTCCCAGGGCCAGGCGCACGGCCATTTCTCTTTGCCTGGCAGCGGAGCGGGCCAGCAACAAGCCGGCAACGTTGGCGCAGGCGATTAAAAGCACCACACCCACGCAGAGCATCATTACGTAAAGCGGCTGCAGGGCGTCTTCCTGTGAGCCTCCAAGACCTTGCGAAGCTGTGCCCAGCCGGATGCGGGGCTCATTGTCTGATTTGAATATGGGCTTGTTTCCCTGGATCATTTCATTGCGGAACAACAAAGAGATTGCCTCTTGCGCCTGCGTGACGGGAATCCCCGGTTTGATGCGGGCAATCAGCACCAGCCACCATGAATCCATCTCTTCACGCCCGGCATTCATTACCATTTGTGGGGCAAGAAAGGAACGTTTGGCCAAGGGCACCCACATGTCAAACTTGTCGGAGAGCGTGAGCGCATCAAACTTTGGCTCAGTCACGCCGATAATAGTGAAAAACGTGCCATTCAGCCGGATCGTCCTGCCGATGGCAGAAGGAGAGCCGCCAAAGGCTGATTGCCAGAAGCCATAATTCAGGATTGTGACGGGTGAAGCCTCCGGAGTATCGTCGCTTTCACTGAACAGCCGCCCCATGTGAGCGTGAATACCAATCGTTCCAAAATAATCGCCGGAAACAAATTGGCTCTGTATCATTCGCGCCGGCCCGTTGCCGCTCAAATCAAGTCGCTGAGAGCGCGTGTACGCAGCCATATGGGAAAAGACCGTGCCTTGCTTCTGGATATCTTTAAAGAAAGGCAATGGCAGTGAGCACCCGGCAGGATTGGGGCCATTACTGTTGTCTTCACAATCGCCAAAACTCCAGTAGCTCCTGGTTTGCGGGCTATGATTCGCATGCCACTCCAGAAAGACAAGGTGCTCAGGATCGGGAATTGGCATATGGCGAAAGGCAACAGCATCAATCAGACTAAAGATGGCAGTGTTGGCTCCAATACCCAGCGCCAGCGTGAGCACAGCGATAATCGTGAACGCTGGAGACTTCCGCAGCATGCGCCAGCCGAAACGCGCGTCTTGCAGCAGAGATTCCAGCAGGCGTCCGCGATGGACTTCACGCAACGTTTCCCTGGTCTGCTGCACGCCACCGAAGGCAATCAACGCCTGCCGCCGGGCTTCTTCCACTGTCATGCCTTTAGCTAGGTTCTGCTCCACCTCTTTTTCCAAGTGGAAACGCAGTTCGTCGTTTGCGTCATTTTCCCGGCTCTGTCCGCCAAACAGTCCGCGTAATTTGCTGAGCATGGCTCGCTCCTTTTAGCTGCAATACCAGTTAGCTTTGCTGCAATACCAGCGCGATGGCCGCGGAAAGCCGCTCCCATTCGCCTAATTCTTTTTCC
>DASZMF010000930.1:0-1791 GCA_035552035.1 Candidatus Angelobacter sp. | reverse complement strand
GAAGGTTCGCAAGGCGTCAAACCTGATAGCGCCCAAACCACAAGCACTGATGCCCCGGCAGCTGAAAATCCGACGGAGAAAAAGCATGTCCGCAAACCCAGCCAATAATTCCGGCCAAGCGAAAGAGACAGAGCTTAACTCCGCCACGCCAAACCTTTCTACTTTGAATCTTTCTAGTTTGAACCCAGCCACATCAAATTCCAGCCACCTGATGAAGGAGAAGAAGTAATGTCAGCACTCAAAGAAAAAGCCCTGGCCGCCCAGCTCATAACGGAAGCTGTCACGCCTGACCGTGAGATTGTTACTTCGCGCCTGTTTGACGCGCCGCGTGAAGTTGTCTGGGAAGCATTCACAGATCCCAGGCAGGTTGTGCAATGGTGGGGACCAAATGGTTTCACTTCTACCATCGACGAAATGGACGTGCGTCCCGGCGGCAAATGGCGGCACACCATGCACGGGCCTGACGGCACTAACTATCCCAATGCCAGCGTCTTCAAAGAAGTCGTCAAGCCTGAACGCATTGTTTACGGCCACGGCGGTGGCAAAGAAGGCGGCCCCGGCGCAAGCTTTGAAGCCACATGGACATTTGAAGCGCAAGGCCAAAAAACCTTGCTCACCGGACGCATGGTTTTCCCCACGGCCGCAGCCCGCGAGCTGGTAGTCAAGGAATATGGCGCAATTGAAGGCGCCAAGCAGACCTTTGCCCGCCTTGCCGAATATCTTGACGAATCGCCCGTGGTAATTGAGCGCACTTATGGCGCGCCCATTCAAACCGTGTGGAAAGCTATCACTGAGATCGACCAGATGAAGCAGTGGTATATGCCCGTGATTCCAGCATTTGAGGCCAGAGTCGGCTTTGAAACCAGGTTCAGCGTCAGCCATGAAGGCGCTGAATTTCCGCACATCTGGAAGGTCACGGAAGTTGTGCCGGGAAAGAAGATTGCTTACACATGGCAGTTTCCCAGCCATCCCGGAGAATCACTGGCGACATTTGAATTATTTGCTGAAGGCGAAAACACGCGGCTCAAACTCACGCACTCCGGTCTGGAAACGCATGGCGGCAAAACCTATGAGCCGCTGGCGCGCAAAAACTTCAACTGGGGATGGAACGAACTTGGCATGGAACTGGAAAAATTCCTGGCCCGCGACGAAGCCTTTGTCATCACGCGCACCTTTGCCGCGCCGCGCGAACTGGTCTGGCAGGTCTGGACAGATCCCAAGCACCTCTCGCAATGGTGGGGACCATCCGGCCTGACCATGTCTGCCTGCAAAGTTGATCTGCGTCCGGGCGGCATGTTTCATTACGGCATGAAGACGCCTGACAGCCATGAGATGTGGGGCAAGTTTGTTTACAAGCAAATTGATCCGCCGAAAAAGCTCGTTCTTGTCGTTTCATTCTCTGACGCGCAAGGCGGCACCACGCGCCATCCCATGAGCGCTACGTGGCCGCTTGAAGTGCTCAACACCATGACGCTCGCCGAGGAAAGCGGAAAGACAAAGATGACGCTGCACGGCATCCCCATCAACGCGACGCCGCTTGAACATAAAACATTTAAAGACGGTCACAGCTCAATGCAGCAGGGCTTTGCCGGAACAATGAATCAACTCGTCGAATATCTGGCTAAAGTGCAAACGCAGAAAGCGTAGAAAGGAATGGGATACTTATGGCTGCAAGCAATATCAATCCTGCCGGTAACTCCACACCGAACGAAATCGTGGTCACGCGCGTCTTTGATGCGCCTCGCGAACTCGTCTGGAAGGCATGGACGGATCCTGAGCGAATGAAACTCT
>DASZMF010000929.1:0-1700 GCA_035552035.1 Candidatus Angelobacter sp. | reverse complement strand
CTGATCGCCGCCGGAACGTCTGCTCTCAACCACTATCTGGAGCGCGACTCGGACGCCCTGATGCGGCGCACAGCATCGCGTCCCTTGCCGTCCGGGCAAATGGCTGCCCGTGAGGCATTTGGGTTTGGCGTGGCTTTAATTGTTTTCGGCACACTATATCTGGCGCTAGCTACAAACGTTGCGGCTACACTTCTGGGGATTGCCACTTCGGTAATGTATTTGGGGCTATACACGCCTCTAAAGCGAAAGACTACATTGGCGACATTGATTGGAGCGTTTCCTGGAGCAGTACCCCCTCTGATCGGCTGGGTCGCCGCACGCGGAACACTTTCAATCGACGCATGGATCTTATTTGCCGTTCTTTTTTTGTGGCAGTTCCCCCATTTTGACGCCATCGCCTGGATGTACCGCGAGGATTATGGCCGCGCCGGGATCAAGATGGTGTCGGTGGGAGATCGAGAAGGGAAGCGGACCTTCCGCGAAATCCTGTGGACAGCGGCATTACTGGTTCCGGTCACCTTGCTTCCTTCGGTCACGGGTCTGGCGGGAGCGCGATATTTTTTTGGAGCCCTGGTTTTGGGAATCATGCTTGTCGAAGTATGTTTGTGGGCCGCCGCGTCCAAGTCCAATATTCGCGCCAAGTGGCTCATGCACGCCACGGTCTTGCATCTGCCTCTGCTGTTGGGTCTTTTGATCTACGACAAATTCGTTCGGTAACCTTTGTTGTCTAAAAGGGAGCAAAGAGAGAATGAACAACCAGCAAAATCCCATTGAATTATTGATTATCTGCGCCGTTATCGTAATCCTTTCGGTTTTGGGTATTGTCGGTGGCCTCTCCGCGAAGCTTTTTGGCACTCTCGATGGACTGCTGATGCTGGCCGTATGTCTGATGGTCGCGCTGATCTTCAGTCTGCTGCTCGTTGTACTCGCCAAGGACCAAGGCTGGCTCGGGAAGCACCGCCAAGATGGCGGTCCGGCATCTCCCGCGGCGGCCGGACACTAGATCGTGGGCCTTAAGGACGTGTCCCGTTGATTTCGCATGCTGCGTGGAATGCTGTGCTGAACGGTTCAAGCGCTATTCTGATCGCCACGGGATACGTCATGATCCGTACCAAGCGTATCCTGGCCCATAAAACGTGCATGCTGGCGGCGATTGGAACTTCCACCATATTCCTGGTGTCCTATATTGTGTACCACCTGCGCGTCGGTTCGGTGCATTTCCCTGGTCACGGTTTTGCGCGGCAGGCGTATCTTACGATGCTGACCACCCATACGATCTTGGCGGCGGCCATCGTTCCGCTGGTGATCATCACGTTGACGCGCGCCTTGAAAGGGAAATTCCGGGACCATAAGCGCATCGCGCAGTGGACAATGCCGCTGTGGGCCTACGTTTCGGTGACTGGCGTACTGATTTATTTCTGGCTTTATCAGGTTTACGCAGCGCCGCATCCCTGAAACGCAGGCGATTGTTTATCGCTCCGCTTGTGCCTGTTGGGCGGCTGAAACGGCAACCGTGACACTCGATCCGCAAAATACCGCTGCAGCGCCCGGCAATCCTGCGCTCGCCAAATCTCCGATGGCCAAGAAGTGGCTGGTAACAATTCTTATTGTCACGTTCGCCTTCATTCTGATGCCATTTTTGCTGTGGTATATGACTACTTTCAGCAGACCCTTGGCAGACTCGGATTTGGCCACCTACT
>DASZMF010000928.1:0-4215 GCA_035552035.1 Candidatus Angelobacter sp. | reverse complement strand
GTCTCCACCTCGCGCATCGCTTCGCAATCAGGAAATTCCGCCTGCAGCCGGGTCACCACCATGCCTAGCTGGTTCGCCATCATGCCAAAAAGAAAGACCACGCCCATCTCATTGGTCGGGGCATGCACCAGCGCCGCCGGCGTCAGGGGATATCCATATGTAGGCCGGTCTTTTTTAGATCTCCCGTTTATGGTCTTAGATCTCTTGATCGCGCACCGGTTGATATTCTCGTGCGCCTCAATCATCCCTACTACATCTCGCCACTCCTCTTCCAGTTCCTTGCCCCGCACAAACTGCAGCAGCCCGCGCGGGACCTCCGTCCATCCGCCAAACCGGGTCAGCAGCGGCCCCACACTGTGTTTGCTGTGCTTGTTGTAGGCCAGAATGCTCGGAATCTTCCTGGTCTGTCGCGCAATCGCCGCCCAGTCCTTGAACAGGGTTTCCAAATCCAGCTTGTAGCCTTGTCCGTGCGGATCAAATCCAGCCTCGCGCAGCGCATCCGAATAGCGGCCATAGAATCGCCGGATCGTCTTCAGGCTGATCTTTCTCATTCCTTTTAAGTCAGCGACAGTGGGAACGCGGCCCAACTCCTCCGCGCAGCTTTGTATTCCAGCGATAATCTCTTCTTTCGTCATTGTGAGCTCCAATAAAAAAACCACCCGGATTTGGGTGGCAGTTTGCTTTAAGTTTTGGGTTTAGTTTTGTTAGTTTCTGTGGCACAGGGCCTGCCCTGAGCTTGTCGAATGGGCACTCTTGTCTGTGACTGCTTTTTGTTTATTGCTTTTTCGGCTCTCGTAATCTTTAAAAATCGTGGACCGCAGCCGCCCTCGGCTGCGTCTTTCCACTTCTTGATTGGGCTATTGAGCCGGACCAGAACCTGTTAAATATCCGCCTTTTAAATTTTCGAGGATTGGCAAGCGGCTATTTGCCTGAGAAGTTGGCTAATTGCCAATGGCTGTCCTTCAGCAATAAGGATGGTTAAAAAACAGGGCCAAATCAGCCGTGGATGCCATCCAAATTGGTAAAGGAGCCTAATGAGCTCAGCCCAATGGACAAAGCTAAAAAGCTGCCTAAAGGTTGCAGGCCGTTCTGGGTCCCCCCATTTGCAATCAAACAATCCTGACTGCAACGTTCTGCCCGGCGCCGCTCCCGGTCAAAATCTATATTGACTTTAGCGAAGTTGAAGCGAATTTGCAATAGAAAAATACAGCTTGACTGGGATATCGATTCAGATTTTGAGTTGTGGCGGAAACAACTCGACTTAAGCATCCATCTTGCCGATAATAAGTTTCGATGAAGCTCTGGTTGCTCTGCCTCGTTCTCCTTATTGCTCTTCCCGCCAGATCCCAAACCCGCTCCGTGGCCCTGACTTTCGACGATCTCCCGCTCGCGGGTGCCATTGAACGCCTCACTCCTGCTCAAAAACTGGCAGCAACCCGAATGGTAAACCACGCGATTTTGCGGACGCTCCGTCTGCACCACGCGCCGGCCATTGCCTTTGTGAACGAAGCCAAGGTCATCCTGGACGGTCATGTAAACGAATACCGGGCCATTCTACGTGACTGGACCAGGCAAGGCCATGAACTCGGCAACCACACTTACTCTCATGTTGATTTGAACAACGTTACTGTCGAGCAGTTCGAAAAAGAGATTGTGGATGGTGAGCCATCGGTGCGTTCTCTGATGGCCGAAAAAGGTAAATCATTGCGCTACTTCCGCTTCCCTTTCAATCACACAGGCAGGACGGCTGAAAAACATGATGCCATTGCCGCCTTCGCGCAAGCGCGCGGATACCAGATGACCGCCTGCACTATTGAAAACACTGATTGGATGTTTACCCGGGCCTACGAATTGATGCTGAGTCGCCATGATTCAAAATCTGCGCGGCGTCTGCGGGCAGAATATCTGGAATTCACTGGAAAAGTAATTGAGTATTATGGCCGGCTGAGCCAGCAAATCTTTGGCCACGAAATCCCTCAGATATTTGTTCTGCACGCAAACCGCCTCAATGCAGACACTCTGGACCAGACGCTCAAAATCTTTGAAAACCTTAACTATAGATTCGTAACTCTGGAAGAGGCCCAGGCTGATCCAGCATACAAAACACCGGATACATTCTTGACCGAATACGGGCTCATGTGGGCCTATCGCTGGGCAAAAGAAAAAGACATAAAAGTTGATGGCAGCCTTGAACCTGAGGAACCAAAGTGGGTCGAGAGCTATAAATAGTCCCAAAAACACAAAAGGCGGCCGAAGCCGCCTTTTATTAGAAAACTGTTGGACTAGAGAGCGCGAACGTTCTCTGCCTGCCAGCCTTTCTTTCCTTTGGTCACAGTGAATTCAACCGCCTGGCCATCTTGCAGGCTACGGTATCCGTCAGACTGGATAGCTGAGAAGTGTACGAATACATCTTCTCCGTTTTGGCGTGAGATAAAACCAAAGCCTTTTGCGGCGTTGAACCACTTAACTGTTCCTTGTTCCATTTTGCTTTTTTCCTAATGTTGATTTTTTTGACGCTGGAAAGATTTATCGAGTTTCGGCAGGTAGCAGAGCTCTTGCAGAAGAATCAACAATTCCTTTTCTAACGCGCTTCTAAGGTATCACACTGACAAAAAAATTGCATCCATACTTTTGCTCGAATGGATGCCCTCTTTCTCATTGAAACTAAAGGATTAATAGGGCAAGCCAGCAGTGCCAAACTGGCGCCATCTACTCTCGATTTTGCTGGCTTGTTGAAAATCTGAGGGTACAATCCCTTCAGGAAACCATTCCTTTTTGCGAGAACTTCCACCCATTCCGGTGACCGGCCCCACCTTAGTGTATAAGCGCACCAAGGCCGGAGACGCTGGCTTCTTCTGCTCCCGCTGCGGTCTCGATTTCTCTACCACTGACCCGCTGGAAGCTTTTCACGGTTTTTCTCATCATCGGCACCAATGCGCCCGGCAACCTAAGCGGCTTCACAAAGCCCGCGCCGTAAACTAGATTCCGCAAGACGCCGGCTATCGGTAATACCCCTGCTTCGCTTCCACCACCACATCGCCCACAGTTTTCTTCGCCTCCGGCGCAAGCTTCACCTTGATCGCGCAGTATTTCCCCTTGGGTTTCTGCCCCTGCGAATGGTAGCCCAGGCTATAGCGCATCCGCAGGTCGTCAATCATCAACTCCAATTTTTCCTTCAGCTCTTTCTTCTTAAACTCAATCACCTGCCCGCCTGTGGCCGCCGCATACTTGCTGACCTCGCCCGGCGGATACAGCATTCTCTCCGCCGGCTTCGCCCTCAGACCTGCCTCACCCTGTTCAGACATCTCGCTCTTCTTCACCAGCGAGCAAACCACAGTCGATGTCTCCAGCACACGCTTCAACGCGTCTCGCTGAGAGTGCAATTTCTCCAGCGGCATGCTTCTCCGATACCGCAGCGGCACCGCACTATCTGAAGGCAAATTGGGCACGTCGTCCGTGAGCCATATAATCACCCGGCGGCTCGCCGAATTCTTCCCTTTCGTCAGCTGCTCCGCTGCCTGGTATATCCCTTCGTTGAAGAACGCAGCCTCTTCGCTCTCCATGCGGCTGGCCTTATCGATCGCCGTCACCGCCAGTGCCCGGTCCGTGGTCGCCTCCTGCAACACCTGCGCCGACGCCGCATACACCATCACCGTAACTTCATCTTCCGGCTTCAGGTGCTGCAACGCCTCAGTAGCTCCTTCAGCCAGCGACTTCAACACCGGCCTCACGCTATCCGTGAGATCAAACAAAAGCACCACTGAGAGTGGCAGCGTGTCCTGGCTGAACTGTGTAATCTGCTGCCGCGCATTATCTTCATAGACCTCAAAATCCTCTTGCTTAAATACCCGCGTAACGTGCCGCGTCTTCTTGCTCAACACCTGCGCATCCACAAACACCACCCGCACATCCACCCGATACACAGGCATCGGCGGCTCGGTGGTCGATGGTTGTGCAGTTGGCGATTGCGCCGTCTGCCCGCTTGAAAACACACTTCCCAGAAATAATAAAAAGACGACCCAGATTCGCATGATGGATAAAAGATAGGCTGCTTTGCACGCTGAGTCCAGCATCTTCCGTTCGGAAAGACCGTGGCTTTCATTGGATCAATGAATTACCGTTGAACCCATGAAGGAGACGCCATCCATGCGCAAGCATTTTGATATATGGTCAATGTTGGTCATCGCCCTTACTCTCATACTTTTCGTTACGGCT
>DASZMF010000927.1:0-4581 GCA_035552035.1 Candidatus Angelobacter sp. | reverse complement strand
CCACTTGCAGGGTGACATGCTTCACCATGCCTACCAGGACCTGGACAGTTTTATCGATCACCAGAATAAATATTCGTCGCTAGGCGCGGACATGGTGGTGCGCGAGCGCAAGGTGGGCTTCAGCGTAATCAATATTGTCTTCAGGCCCTTGGTGCGGTTTATCTGGGCGTATTTTTTCCGCATGGGATTTCTGGACGGCCGCGAAGGGCTGGTGGTGCTGATGAATCACGCCGCTTATGTGAGCTGGAAATATGCCAAGGCGTGGCAGAAGTCGGAAGCGAAGTTGTCGAATAAGTAAGTTTCTACCGATTTAATTGTGTCGGCCCGAATTCCGATTTCTCCCATGTACTAATTCGTGCTTGGTTCGCCATAAAATATATTCTATATTTTCGCCTGTACGAATTTAACTGACTGTCCAAAACAAATTAACAGCCGCTGGCGGGATTTTTTACCGGGTTGCGACCCTCTGCCGATTCTTGGGTCGCCTTGGGTGCTCTTGGGTTGAATTGGGTCAAAACGGGGGGAGGGGTACCCATCGGGGATCGCGCGTGATCGCCGTCATCGGGTGATCGGAAAAACAAAAACTTTTTACCACAGAGGACACAAAGGAACACAGCGGTAAGGCCTGGATCTGTTGCTGTCTTCTGATATTCCTTTTCTGTTTTCTGGCCGAGAATGTCAGCAACAAGTGACTGGTTCACTGCCATTCGGCCAGCGGGGGAGTGGCCTTAGTAGTCAATGACTTAGCACTCAGGTAACTGTCATTCGCGACGCCATGTGGCCTATGCTTAACGTTATGTCCAGACGAATTTTTAATGCAGTCGCGTTGTTGGCGCTGCTGACGACCATGATGGTCAGCAAGATGCCGGCCCAGGAGTCACTGGGCGATGCTGCGCGCAGACTTCGCACTAAGAAAGACGGCGGTGCATCCACTTCAACGGTGGACAAATCCGGCAGTACGCAGCCCGTGATTGCGGCGAACACGAATGCTGACGTGAATGCGACCATGACGATTCTGGCGGAGCGTGATGAAGCCGGTTACAGCACTCGCCTGAGAACGCAGCTGGAACAGGAAAGATTTAAAGTTCTGGATGATATTGCCGCAGCCGAGCGGACCGGGCGTACGCGCTTCCCTGGAGGCAGCTGGAAGCTGCACGCATTTTATTCAGCCATTGAAGCGCCCAAAGGCAAGCTGCCCGCCACCGAAGCGGAGTGGGCTGATTTTCTGGACCAGATGAAACGCTGGACTGCGCAGCAGCCTGACTCCATTACCGCGCAAGTGGCGATGGCCTATGCCTACCTGGATTATGCGCTGCAAACGCGCGGCGGCAAAGCTGATCCGGCATCGACAACGCCGGACGGCCAGCGGCTCTATGATGAACGCATCAAGCTGGCTGAGACGGCGTTGAACCAATCGTATGAGCTTCCGGCGAAATGTCCGGAGTGGTATTACGTAATGCTGCAAGTCGGCCGCGCGAAAGGCTGGGAGATTGAAGACCTGACCACGCTCTTTCAACGCGCGATTGCGTTTGACCCGGAGTATTACTACTACTATCAGGAACAGGCCCTGAGCCTTACGCCCAAGTGGCGCGGCAAAGCCGGCGACGCTGAAAAGTTTGCCGAAGAAACGGCCAACCGCGGCGGCAGCAAAGCGGGAAACATTCTTTACTGGGAAATCGCACAATATATTGTGAGCAATCGCGCACTGGCTGACATGCCGCAACAGTTCTCATGGCCCCGCGCGCAACTGGGCTACCAGGCCATGGTGGAGCAATACGGCGCCAGCGCGATATGCCAAAACCAGCATGCGCAGATGGCGGCAAAGTTTGGCGACTACATGGTCACCGATGAAACGCTCACCCAAGTGGGCGAGAAATGGGACCAGAACACATGGGGCAGCCGCGAATATTTTGACAAGGTAAAAACCTGGGCCAAGACTTCTGCCGTGCCGTTCAGAAAAATCATTGCGGCGTACCAGGCAGTGAGCGTGAACATCGCCACGCCAGAGGGCCGCAAGTACGATGAAGTGGTGTCAAAAGAATTTTCTGCACGTTACGCGCGCGCGGTAAGAGATTGTGCGTCCAGCGGGTCTGGCCCGGCGCCGACCCTGCTGGTGTTGCAGATGGGCAAGAGCGGCGCGGTGCAGCAGGTAATGGTTGTGCCGGAGACGGCAAGCGATGTTTGCCTGCGTCCGAAGCTGGAGAAAGCTGCGTTCTCTCCGCCGCCAAAACCTGAGTATTGGGTGCGCGTGGCGTTGAGCGCCAAGCCGTGATGATCGGCACGCAGTAAAGCGGTACGAACAGAGTTTGGTTTCAAGGAAATGCGTTGGAAGTAGGAAGAGTTGGACTTTTAGCAATAAATTTTAAATTCGCGCTTTAGCCGGGAGGCCGACCACGCGCCGAGCGGCTTGCCGCAGGGCTGAATAAACCTGATCGAGTGAAAACTTTTTCAGCGGGTTGGAGCGTAGCGACAAAAGAAAAGACCCGGTAGTGGGGTCGACCGGGTCTCGAACTAGCTCAGATTCTGGATAAAAAGATCAGGCGGGTTGCGTTGCCGGTTTGGTAACGCTTTCAGCCTGAGGCCCTTTTTGCCCCTGAACAATTTCGAATTCAACATCATCGCCCTCCTGGAGGCTCTTGTAACCCTCCGACTGGATGGCACTATAGTGGACGAACACATCAGGGCCGTCATCCCGGCCGATAAAGCCGAAGCCCTTTGCGTTATTGAACCATTTAACTTTACCTTTAATTCGAGACACGTTCCTTACTCCGGGCGGTCGTCAGAAAGCACGGTCTTGCTGTGATCCCCTCGGACCAGTTTTCTTCTCTTGGTTTTGCCACTTTTTTTGGTAAGGACGTAAAACGCGGAAGATATACCGTCTTCCAACGTGAAACGCCTTATACCCGTACTTTGGCTTTGCGGCTATTTTGCGCCCAGTGGGACATGATGTCAACTTGATCTATGTACTCATGGGGCACGAATTCGCAAAAAGGAAAGCGACCCAGGGCCCACATTAGAAACGCATCGCACGTTGTAAGGTGAAATCGAAAAATGAGGACTATTTCTTTAGCGGCGAGCCAGCTTTTTCTCTATCCAAAGCAGAGAAGCGATAGTCTTTGCGTCTACAATTTTTCCGGTCATTGCCATGTGAACGGCCTGGTTGAGAGGAAAAAAACGGACGGCGATGCGCTCATCCTCTTCCGGCTGGGCAATTCCCTTCTTCAATCCGCGCGCCAGATAGACCGTCATGCTTTCGTCGAGAAAACCGGGACTCACGAAAAAATACAGCGCACGCTCCCAACTCGACGCCGTGTATCCGGTCTCTTCAATCAACTCGCGCTTGGCCGCGGCCAGATCTTTTTCGCCTTCATCGACGCGTCCGGCAGGAAGCTCCCACATGCGAATGCCGGCAGCGTAACGAAATTGCCGCTCCAGCAGGACGCACGGCGTGCGTCCGGATTCATCAAGCGGCAATATGACGATGGAACCAGAGTGACGAATCACATCGCGCCGCGCGCGGACGTTGCCAGGCTCCTGGACTTCGTCGGTCATCACGCTGAAGACCGGGCCTTTGAAAGAAGTTTTGGAAGAGATTACACGGACCAAGCTGGATTTTTTGCGGGTTGTAGGCATGAGTTCAATATAAGTTTTGCAGGTAAAAAAACCAAGTCTTTGAAACACAGAGGAAAGGAGGTATCGGAGAAAAACAATTTCATGAGCTTGCCAATCTGGATGTTGCGTAGGCTGATGGTTCATTGGAAGAAGCAAAGTCTAAAAAGCTCCTCCGCTTCCTCTGTTCCTTTGTGTTTCAAGATTTTGTTTTGAAAGATTTTTGATTGAAGGCTGTTGTCAGCCGGCATCTGGTATTCTCGCGTTGCATGTCATCGAAGAATAACAAAACGACTATTACGCTGATCGGCGCGGGCAATCTGGCGCAGGCATTAGGGCCCGCGCTGCGCGCTGCTGAATACAAGATTGATGCAGTTGCTGGGCGTGAGTCAGCGCAATCGCGTAAGCGTGCGGTTATGCTGGCGAAAAAGTTGGCAGCAGACGCAGTGGCGCTGGAAGATGCCGGGCCAGACTCTGACATCATCTGGGTCTGCCACACCGACGACGCTCTGGCCAACACAGCCAAATGGCTGGCGCATAAGCCAGGATGGAAGAACAAAATTGTTTTCCATTCCAGTGGCGCGCTCACCAGCGACGTACTGGCGCCGCTCAAGCGTGCGGGAGCAAGTACTGCGTCATTGCATCCGATGATGACCTTTGTTCCCGGCTCGAAGCCGAAGATGCATGGCGTGCCATTTGCCATGGAAGGTGACAGTCGGGCAGTGGCTGCGGCACGCAGGATAGTAAAAGATATAGGCGGCGAGATTTTTAAGATCCAGAAAAAATCTAAGCCGCTTTACCACGCACTGGGGTCATTCTCTTCACCGCTGCTTGTGGCGACACTTGTAACAGCAGAGCGCGTGGGCAGCGCCGCCGGACTTACAGCCAGCCAGACGCGCAAAATAATGGCGCCAATTCTGCGGCAGACGTTAAAGAACTATCTGGAGAACGGCGCTGCAGCAGCTTTTAGCG
>DASZMF010000926.1:0-9728 GCA_035552035.1 Candidatus Angelobacter sp. | reverse complement strand
CTCCCGGTTAGGGCCAGCGGCAAGATCGATCCCCGGGACCTGCCAATACCTGACCAAACCAGACCTGCATTGCAGAGCGACTTTGTCTCTCCCCGTGACGATTGGGAGTTGCGCCTCACCCAAATCTGGGAGGATATCCTGGAGATTCATCCGATTGGTGTCAGAGACAATTTCTTTGACCTGGGCGGCCATTCACTTTTGGCCGTCCGCCTGAGGTTTCAGATTCATAAGATGTCAGGCCGGGACCTGCCTCTAGCCCTGCTTTTCGAACGACCGACGATTGAGGCACTCGCCCAGGTCCTTCGCCATGAGATTCAGGTTCAGGTCTCTTCGTTAGTTCCAATTCAGCCATTGGGATCCAAACCACCGCTGTTCTTTGTCCATGCCCAGGGCGGGGGCACCATCACCTACTCGCCCCTGGCGCAACAACTAGGACGCGATCAGCCTTTTTATGGACTGGAGGCACCCGGTCTGAATGGAGAACAGGAACCACTACTGGATGTCGTGGAAATGGCAGCCCATTACTTGAAGGTGCTGCGCCGGATCCAACCTGAGGGCCCATATCGACTCGGCGGACATTCCTTTGGTGGCCTGGTGGCGTTTGAGATGGCCCGGCAACTACGCGAAGAGAGAAATGAAGTGGACATGCTTGCCATTCTGGACACGGCTGCACCGGTGGCGGGTAATCCTTTCGAGCAATTCTCCGATGCCGGAGATGAAGCCACAACAATCATCGAACTGGCTATGCTCGTAGAGCGCGTGACTGGCAAAGAGCTTGGCTTATCCCGGGAACAACTCGATCAGCTGGACCATGAAGAGCAATTGTTCAACTTCCTTGAAAAACTCAAGGAAGTTGACTTTGTATCTCCAGATGCAGGGCTATCTCTGATCCGCGGTTCCATCGCTGTCTACAGGGCCTGTGCGCACGCTTCGCGAAACTACATTTCGCAGGCACAGATTTATGAGGGTCCAATGACGTTATTCCTGGCCGGCGACATGGCAACGGATTCCAGCGGCCAGGAGACAGGGCTCCGCGATGACCCTACTCTGGGCTGGAGTGAACTGGTGTCTGGAGAGATTGAGACGCACACCATCCCTGGAGACCACATCAGCATACTCGTTCAACCCAATGTTCAGATACTGGCACAAAAACTGGCTACCGCTATTGGCGGAGCCCGCCTAGGCAGCCCGCGAAAGGAAACCCAGAGTGTCTAGACATACATTCCGTGGCTTCATCGTCTTTCTGATCATCTGGCTGGGACAGCTTGTCTCGCAGGTTGGTTCAGGTCTCACAACCTTCGCACTGGGGGTGTGGATTTACATGCAGACCGGATCAGTGAGCCGATTCGCGATTGTCTTCCTTGCGGGATCAGTTCCCGCGATGCTGATCTATCCCTTTGCCAGCGCACTGGTAGACCGATGGAATCGACGGTCGGTAATGATCGCTTGTAACTCTGCGCTAGCCCTCAACTCTCTGGTACTCATCGGGCTGTTCTGGTCCGGACGCCTTGCGATCTGGCACATGTACACAGCCGTGGCGTTCGCATCCCTGGTCAATGCTTTCAACTGGCCCGCCTATTCCACCATTGTTCCATTGCTGGTCGAGAAGAAAGACTTTGGTCGCGCGAATGGAATGATGCAGGTCGCCGAAGGCGTTGCGCAGCTAATCGCGCCGGTGGTTGCCGGGATTCTTATCGTGACAATCCATATCCGTGGCGTCCTTTTAATCGATTGCGCCACATTTCTCTTTGCTATCGTCACGCTACTGATCGTCCGGGTCCCAGCGGTTTCACATGCGGAAGGTGATGCACCAAAGTCGTTGCTGCGGGAAGCTGCCTATGGCTGGTCTTACATTGCCTCACGCGCCGGATTGCTCGGATTGATGATGCTCTTTGCATTTATCAACTTCCAGACAGGCGTAATCGAGGTGCTGGCCCAGCCATTGATTCTCAGCTTTGCCTCGCCCGCGGTCATGGGCAGAGCCCTCTCCATTGCCGGCAGCGGCGTATTGGTGGGGAGCGTGATCATGAGCATTTGGGGCAGTCCCAGACGGCTTATGCTTGGCATTCTCGGCTTCTACCTGCTGGAATCGCTGGCTTTCATGCTAGTTGGATGGCGCCCTTCACTTGTGCCGGCCACCGGCTTTGCTTTCTTTGCTTTTTTCTGCCTGCCCATCGTGAATGGGTCCTATAGCACGCTATTGAATATGAAAGTTGCATTGGGCGCACAAGCGCGGGTGTTCGGAGCATCGCGCATGATGACTTCGCTCACTCAACCCATGGGATATCTGCTAGCCGGACCTTTAGCCGATAAGGTGTTCGGGCCCTGGATGGCAGTCGGCGGCCCTCTTTCGGGAAACGTTGGGAAAATTCTCGGGGTTGGCCCCGGAAGAGGAATCGGTCTTCTGTTTGTTGTGATGGGGGCGCTTGGTATTGCTGTAACAGTGGCCGGTTATTTCTACAAACCACTCCGCATGCTGGAGTCTGACTTACCTGACATCGCTAGCGACAAACCTTCAGCGATAGAAATGGACCGAGAACCGGAAGGCCGATTGGAAGCCCTCGTTCCCAACAAGTGAAAACAGGGAGAGATTATTATGCAATCCCAGAATTCTTTTCGCCGCAAAGATACATCTGAGTCGGCGCAATACGGAATGGTCGTGGACGAGCTACTGAGCATCACGGCTTCCCTGCTCCGCAAAGGCCCGCAGGAGATTGATGCAACGATGCCCTTCATTGAAATGGGAGCGGATTCGATTGGCCTGGCGCTAATCCGCCAGATTCGGACGAGATTTGGCGTGGATGTTTCCATACGGCGAATCTTTGAAGATGATAACTCTGTTCAAACACTTGCAAGGCATATCGAACGAGCGCTCCCGGCGGAAAGACCTCTTTCCTCAGCGCAAGCTGATGCGCACATCGTGCCCACTGCCGACGCGGCATCGGCCGCTTTACGAGCAGTCACGCCGTTTGTTCCTTATAAGCCAATCCAGCCTACCGATATTGCAGTTCCTTCGTCTTCCGAGCAGCAGAGCACAAGGCAATTGATGGACCGCTATACGGCGAAAACCCATTCGTCACGCAAGCACACAGAAAAATACAGACCCCGGTTGGCCGACAACCGCGCTTCCGCCGGATTCCGACTCTCTATTAAAGAAATGCTGTATCCGCTGCATGCCGAGCGTTCCCTGGGGTCGAAGATATACGACCTGGATGGAAATGAGTTTCTGGATTTGACCATGGGATTCGGAGCAAATCTTTTTGGACATAATCCTGAGTTCGTGATGGAAGGGGTGCGCCGGCAAATGGAGCTTGGCATTCAGATTGGACCGCAATCGCCGCTGGCCGGCGAGGTGGCCGAACTCGTCGCCGGTTTCACAGGCATGGACCGCGTTGCGTTCTGCAATTCGGGAACTGAAGCGGTCATGACGGCGCTCCGCCTTGCACGCACCGCGACCGGCAAATCCAAAATCGCTTTATTTGCGGGTTCCTACCACGGAACATTTGACGGAGTCCTGGCGAGAGCGGGTGACAGTGCCGCGCAGGTTCTTCCGATCGCTCCTGGCGTGCCGCCGCACATGGTTGAAGATGTAATCGTGCTTGATTACGCGGCGCCAAATGCACTTGAGATCATTCAACGCCATGCATCGGAACTCGCCGCAGTACTGGTTGAGCCGGTGCAAAGCCGACGTCCCGATCTGCAACCCAGGCAGTTTCTCCAGGATCTGAGGGCATTCACTCGCTCACATGAAATCACCCTCATCTTTGATGAGATCATCACCGGTTTTCGCCTTGCGCCAGGCGGCGCCCAGGAATGGTTTGATGTGCGTGCTGACATGGCGACTTATGGCAAGGTCATAGGCGGCGGATTGCCGATTGGTTTGGTGGCGGGGCGGGAGGAATACATGAATGGCATTGACGGCGGCCAGTGGTCTTATGGTGACGACAGCTACCCCTCGGCTACTACGACCTTTTTTGCCGGCACTTTTTGCAAACACCCGCTTACGCTGGCGGCGTCGAAAGCTGCTCTGTTGCACATGAAAGACATAGGGCCCGAGCTGCAGAAAAACCTTAACCGCCGAACTTCGGAATTGTCGGCGCGTTTAAACGAAGTATTTGCTGTCAGGCAATTTCCTGTTCGTGTCGTAAATTGCGGTTCGCTTTTCAGGTTCACGTTCGCCGGGAACATGGACCTGTTTTTTTATCATCTGCTGGATAAAGGAATCTACATCTGGGAAGGTCGGAATTGCTTCCTCTCCACAGTACACACCGATGCAGATCTCGATCATCTCACCAGCGTAGTCTGCGAAGCGGTATGGGAGATGAAGAGAACAGTTTGAAATGAACCATTCCTGCATTGACGGCTTTATGTATTAACTGCAGAAAGGCCCTTGTAAGGACTGCCTAATTCCCTGGCCCGCTCGAAGGCCGGGATCAGAAATAAACGGAAAATATAGATCTTCATGAACTTTTCAGCTCTGGAGGGAAAAATGGCGAGATTGCCGCGCAGCTTTGGGCCGTGGTCCGGCGCTTCAAGAAAATACTTATCTTTGCGGGTGAAGCCGTGAAAAGCCTGTTGCGTGATCTTCAGTACAGTCTGCGCACTTTGTCCAAAGCGCGCAGCTTTACACTTGCTGCGCTGCTTACGCTGGCGCTGGGAATCGGGGCCAACAGCACTATCTTTGCCTGGACCAACGCCACGCTGCTCAATCCGATTCCCGGTATTGAGCACACTGGCGGCTTGTGGTCTCTCACGCGTGGAGGCATGGCATTTGCCAATGTTGTGTTCAACTACCCGGACTACGCTGACCTGCGTGATCGCAATCGAAGCTTTTCAAGCCTCGCGGCCTTTCATGGTACCCCCATGAGCGTAATGGAAGGGGACAAGCCGGAACGGGTCTGGGGCATGCTGGCTTCTGAGTATTATTTTGATGTGCTTGACATCAAGACAGTCAGAGGCCGTGGTTTCTTTGCTACGGACGACAATAAGCCAGGCGGAGTGCCCGAAGCCGTGATCAGCTATAGCTTCTGGCAGAGCCATTACGGCGGACACGATTCAGCCATTGGCGCCAAGATCGAAATCAATCTTCACCCTTTCACGATTGTCGGGGTTACACCTCCGTCTTTCCAAGGAACGCAAACCGGTTTGCGTTCCGACATTTGGATTCCTCTGATGATGGAGCAGCAACTCTCGCCGGGGCCAGACCTGCTGCAGCAGCGTGGTGACGAGTGGCTGTTTCTTTTTGGCAGACTACGACCCGGCGTCTCCGGCCCGCAGGCGCAGGATGAAGTTGGACGACTCATGCAGCAAATAGCGGAACAGTATCCTGAGGCACATCAGGGCCGCAGCCATGCGATCTCTGTCTACGAACAGTGGCGCTCGCCCTATGGGGCAAACCGTTTTCTTTATCAGGTCCTGCCTACGCTGATGGTGATCGCCGTTTTTGTCCTGTTACTGGCGTGTTCCAATACCGCTAATCTCCTGCTGGTTCGCTCCGTTACCCGCAGGCGCGAGATTGCCATTCGCCTCTGCATTGGCGCGAAACGCTGGCCTCTTATACGGCAGCTTCTGGTCGAGAGCTTATTACTTGCTCTGGGTGGCGGCCTGCTCGCCGCCTTGCTGACCACGTGGACCGCCGGCGCGTTGAATCAATTTCTGCCATCCCTGGGGCTGCCGATCGGATTCAGCGCGCAACCTCCTGGGGCCATGTTCCTTGTGACTTTTATACTTTCGCTGTGTACAGGTCTTTTTTTCGGCATGCTGCCCGCGCTTCGCTTATCGAGTTTGGATCCGGTCTCAGTATTGAAGGAGGAAACCGGCAGCACTTCGAATGTCCATCATGGAAAATTGTCTGCCCAACTGGTGGTGGCCCAGATCGCGCTTTCCCTGGTTGCGCTCATCTGTGCCGGCCTTCTCATCCAGAGTTTTATCAATGCACAGCGATTCAACATCGGTTTCAACCCGAAAAATGTTCTCGTGGCTTCTGTGGATCTCTTTGGCGCAGGGTATCGACAGGCTGATGGTATTGAGTTCCAGAAGCAGCTCGTCGCCAAACTTGAGACCATGCCTGGTGTGGAATCAGCAACGGTCGCGAGCTGGGTGCCACTCTCAGTGGGCTGGGATTTTCGCAGCGTTGTTCCGGAAGGATATGTGCCCCAACCGCATGAATCAATGGTCGCAGGAATGGCAAGAGTGGGCCCTAAATATTTTCACGTCATGCAGATTCCTCTTTTCGCCGGACGTGAATTCACCCTGCAGGATACCCAGGCAACGCAGCCAGTCGTGGTGGTGAATCAGACGCTGGCGGAGCGCTATTGGCCCCATCAGGATGTTATCGGTAAGCGGTTAACCATTGGAGACCAGGTCCACCGCATTGTCGGGGTAGCCCACAATTGCAGTTACAGCTCCCTGAATGAAAGCCCCTCGCCGTTCATCTACCTGCCAGAATCCCAGGATTATTTTCCGACGACCATCATTCACGTCAGGATTTCCGGCCCTCCGCTGCTCTTCGCTTCCAATGTTGAGAAAACGGTGCACGATCTCAATGCCTCGCTTCCAGTATTCGAAGTCACGGCACTCGAATCGCGCATTCAGTTTGCCAGCTTCAGTGCGCGCATGGCAGGAACACTTGCTGGAATATTCGGCCTGGTCGCGTTGGTTCTGGCGGCTGTGGGTATTTACGGGGTCGTTGCTTATACCATCACCCAGCGCACCCGTGAGATCGGGATCCGCGTGGCGCTGGGCGCCGGACGCGCCACAATTTTCCGGCTGCTCATGGTCCAGGGGCTGCGAGTGGTTGCTATCGGCGTAATGATCGGCCTCGCTCTGTCTCTTGCGCTGACTCGTTTTCTGAGCGGATTGTTGATCGGCGTCAACACACTGGACATCTTCACCTTCGGCGGTGTCACGTTGCTGATGTCTGCCGTGGCCATGGTTGCATGCTATATTCCCGCGCACCGCGCCATGCGCATTGATCCGATGCTCCTGCTGCGTTGCCAATGAGGACCAGAGTTTTGTAGCGCAATCGCGCTCCACGGAAGTAAACGCGACGCAAGGTTGGCCGAAAGCATGGCCGGTCCGCAGCAGTAACACGAATTGCAGAAAAATAAGCGGACGCAGTCAACTTGTTAGTCGTATCATTGACGTAAAGATTGAAGGCTTGATGGCGGCTTTTACCCTTTGTGCTGGATCTGAAACAAGGCGTGCGGGTCATGAGCGGAGGCACGGCCTGCCCACAACCAGGCGTAGCGACTGAGGAGCGAACCTGCCAGAAAGCAAATTGCTGCCGCGTAGCGCCCTGTGTGAGTTGAGCCCCAAAAGACGCGCAGCAGAAGAGCTGCCGGGCCTTCCAGAATTCCAGCAATACGAAGCGCGTGTCCCGACCATCCATGATGCAGCGGGGCATCCACGGGGCGCTTGCGTACTTCCAAAAAAATATCGATCAGCGTTTCAATACCGGATGCGGCAAAACCCAGGCTGTGCGTGACGGGAACCAGGAAACCGGCAAGCTCAAGGATTGCCGCTGATCCGCCAAGGCCAGAAGTAAGAAAATGCGCGGGCAGAAGCGTCCGATTCTCAAACCATACCGGAATCGCGGTTGCTCCAATCAACACGCCTGTATAACTGGCGAGAAGCAAGCCGGTCACTGCTCCGGAAGATCCGCCAATCCATAGTAGTGAAGAAGAGAAAAAATTGGCATAACCGCGTACAACAAGCTCAATTCCCAATACGGCGAGAACGACGCAGCCAGAGAAAGCCACCAGTATCCACGCACCCATGGACATGGTTGAGCGCAGTTTAAACACGCGCAGCATATTCAGAAAGCGTGCGGGTCTGCCTAGATCGGCAATCAAGAGCATTGGACAGATAGCAGCGCCAATGAGTCCGATCCAGAAACACAATCGCATCAGCGCCGGGTCTGCGTGAAAGACCAGCGCAACAAAACCGATACAGGCGGATACGCCGGCGATGCCACCCAGAAAGAAATAGAGAGGCACTTCCCATGTCCAGACCGGCGGCTTGAGAACAGGCAGGTTGTAATAGCTTTGGCCCGTCGGCGGCGCTGCCGGATTGCCACCGGCATCTTTTCGGATCTGATCAAGCCGTTCTTCTGTCGCTTTAGGCTTCGGGGGTAGGCTCATAAGGCTGCGATGTTTAAAAGTCTCTCTCCACGAGGAATGCTCGATTTAAAACGCAAACGCAGCACAGACAATTATAAAGAGAACCACGGCAGCAATCAGCGCTGATGTCCATGCACTTTGTAAATAGGCCGTAGGCACCTCAGGAGCTGGCGGAAGATTATATGCCTCTGGCTCACCCAGGATCACAAACGAGGCGTGAATTCCACCAACACTGGTTTCCTGCGGGTCATAAATACGAGCATCAGTGTAGCCGCGTGCTTGTAGTTCCTGCACCCGATTCTTTCCGCGTTCTCTCAGTTCCTCTAAATCACCGAATTGAATGGATTGCGTTGGGCAGGCCTTGGCGCATGCAGGAATGAGTCCAGCCTTTTGGCGGTCATAACAAAACGTACATTTAAAAGCGCGACCATCATCCGGGCGTTTGTCGATGACTCCGAACGGGCAGGAGACAACGCAGTATCCGCAGCCATTGCATACATCGGGCTGGACAAATACAGAGCCTACCTCCGTGCGCACAATGGAGCCGGTAGGGCAGCCTTCAAGGCATCCGGCGTTGGCGCAATGCTTGCATACGTCAGAAAGAAAAATCCATCGAAACGGATCTTTGGTATCGGCAATCTGCGGCCCGGCAACTGCCGGCTGTTCCAGGAAAAGTACATGCCGCCAGGTGGAAGCGCCCAGGCTCTTTGTGTTGTCATAGGAAAGCCCACTCCAAACCAGGCCATCTTCAGGAACCTCATTCCATTCCTTGCATGCCACCTCGCAGGCTTTGCAGCCGATACAAATTGTTGCGTCAGTAAGAAAGCCTGTGAGCGCCATAACGGTTTATCCCTTCTGCGGAATCAATTCGTGAACGGCATGGAGATTGCTCTCGCGTTTGCCTCGCATCACATTGCAGAGCAGTCCCTTTGTTTCCATGATATGGACATTTGGCTCTTCGGAAATGGCAACAAGATCGTTGCCCATGTCGCCCGTAACAAGTCCGGAGTAACCCCAGTGAAATGGAACGCCAACTTGATGCATCTGTTTACCCGCAATTGTAAGCGGCTGCATCCTGGCCGTGACCAAGGCATGGGCTTCAATGGCCCCGCGCGCCGTGATGATGGTTACCCATTCACCGGGAATAATAGAAACCTGCTGGGCAAGCTCAAGCGAAATCTCGCAAAACATTTCCGGCTGTAACTCAGCCAAGTGTGACAAGGTTCTCGACATTCCACCGGCAGTGTGATGCTCAGTGAGGCGATAGGTTGTCAGAATGAACGGGAACCTGCTATCTGGCGAGGTTGCGTATTCATTGCCTTTGCGCGTTCTTTTATCCGTGGCCGGGTTTGATTGCTGCTGCGGATACATTGGATTTTTGACCGGAGATTCCAGCGGCTCGTAATGCGCCGGCAGCGGACCGTCGTTTAACCCAACAGGCACCCAAATCCAGCCAAAACCATCAGAGTGCAAAATGAAAGGCTTGTCTCCCGCAAGCGCATCGTCGCCCACAGCATTTTTTGGCGGCTTATAGTCAGGCGGCTTGGTTGCAACAAAATCAGGGACATCGTTGCCCGTCCATTTCTTTTGCTCTTCATCCCACCAGAC
>DASZMF010000925.1:0-1821 GCA_035552035.1 Candidatus Angelobacter sp. | reverse complement strand
CCGCGACGAGATCCAGCTGCATTTTGTCTTGCACACGCCAGTAGCAGACTGGCTGGACAAGAATCTTTATGGTTCGTCACTGGCGGCGTAGGAAGCCTCACTTGCTTGTTCCCCCAAGTGAGCTTCCAAGGTTAAGTTTTGTGATGATAAAAATCTAATTTCAAGATAGATGGAGAGCTTAGCGGATTTTTATCAAGCCGAGCGCCATCTATTTTTCCTGATTTTATTTCCTTGATCTCATTTTCCTTGATACCAAGCCTAACTATTGCTAAGGTAAGCCACTCCCCCTTTGCTTTTAATCTTAAGTGAGCAGTTGTGTGTGGACTCGATCCGTTTCAGCAGATCACTTGTTCAGCAGTCACTTTTTAAGCAGTCGTTTTTCAAGCAAACCACTTCGAGGTACAGAATGGCGAATATTTTAGGCATTGAGGGCATGACCCAGCAGGAATTGATTTTTGAGCTCCAGCGCGGCGGCAAGTTTGTGCGCTATCAGTGGTGTGTCTCAGTGTTGATCATTTCATTCAAGCGATTTTCTGATATCCATTTTGTTCGCGCCGGCGAGAGCCGCCAGGCGAAAGGCATGCAATGGACGTTGCTTTCACTGGTAGCCGGATGGTGGGGCATTCCCTGGGGGCCAATCTGGACCATCCATTCCCTGGTGGTAAACCTAAAAGGCGGCGAAGACCTGACCGCCAGCGTTGCCAGCGTGCTGCGCCTGCCGTCTGAGGCAATCATGCCTCCACCGATGGAAGCAGCGAAGGCCATGGGAGCGGGGAGCGGAAAGTAAAAGCGCGCGCTCCGCTTTGCTGCGCGCGGATCTCCACCCCGTCACACGAAAGCCGCGTGAGCCGGGGGCCCCGGGCCTGCGGCGCAAGGAAGAAATTCTTTCTATTAATTACCTAGCATTCACAATCAAACCAAGTTCATTTGCAGTGTTGATGGAAAAGGTCCGCGCGGGAGCAACGTTGCCATTTGCCTTGTCAATATCGGTGAAGACCAGCACTTTACCAGACTCAACGGAAACATAAAGATCGCCACCCGCAGATGCTCCAGGGCCGGTATAGACGGTTAATGCTTCGGGGCTGCCAAGATTGCTTCCCATAATCCTTGCTACAGGAGTTATGTTTCCGATTGCTGTTGCTCCATTGGCATAGATATCCACGCTGACGCCGCCCGCGCTTACCAACAACCTGCCTGCGGAATCCAGAGCAATGTGATACATTGCGCGCGAGATGCCGGTATTGGGTCCGCTAAAGGTACGGTTGGGCACCATTGATCCGCTGGTGAGAGTGCTGGCGTGATCAAATACCTGAACCTCGTTGGCTGTATCAGCGATAAACAACCTGTCACTTACTTCATCCAGGACCATATCCGTGGGACGAATTCCCACGGAGCCGAAGTTGAGAACTGCCGAAGGCGGCATGTTGCCACTTACTACAGCGGCGTAATTGAAAACCAGGATATCGACCTGGCCATCTGCATCACGAGTAGCGCCGGCATAGATCCGGTTTCTTGTGCCATCCACGGCGAATGCGCCAATGTTGTGAAGGGAAGTAGCACGGCCAGCAATGACCCTGCTGGGAGGAGTGTTGCCGGCCTTGAGCGATACGTGATCAAAAACAAGAATGGCGGCAGCGGAGCGGCCCATAGAAACCAGCGCGAACAGACGGTCTGCCGATTTATCCAGAGCTATCACGGGCGACGCCAGGAATGTGGCGTTGCCTGTGATGGTAGCGGCAGGCCTGGCAGCACCTGCCAAGGCCGATGGTCCGGTGAAGCGAAATATGGACGCGTTGTCAATGGATGGCGTCGGACTGGCTA
>DASZMF010000924.1:0-1643 GCA_035552035.1 Candidatus Angelobacter sp. | reverse complement strand
GGCCGCATGTTCCGGGTTGGGGTTCGCGTGAACTATTGAGTGGTGGGGGCGCGGTCCGGGCCAAAGCGCCCGTTTCGTCCCGGGTCGCGTGTCCAGCTTTATGTGCGTACTGGGACTTTTTTTTGAAAAGTGCAGGGGGCTGGCCCCTCGTCACGTCAACATTTCACGGCGGCCTTCAAAAATGGCATTTCTTGGTAAAATCTACTGGCAAGTCCTGATCGCGATCTTCCTGGGTATCGCATTCGGCGCGATCTGGCCCGCTGCCGGCGCCGCCATGAAACCGCTCGGCGACGCCTTCATCGCCCTGATCCGGATGATGATCGGCCCAGTGATCTTTTGCACGATCGTGCACGGCATCGGCTCGATGCACGACATGACCAAGGTCGGCCGCATCGGGCTGAAGGCGATTCTCTGGTTTGAATTCATTTCCACCCTGGCGCTGGTTTTGGGCCTGCTGGCGGCGCACCTTTTGCATCCGGGTGTCGGCCTGGCCCCCCACGTCACGCCCGCAGGGATCAAGACGGTATCCGGATATATCGCAAAGGCGTCGGACGACAGCGTCGTGGCGCATTTGATGTCTATCATTCCGTCCACATTCATCAGTGCCTTCGTCACCGGCGACCTGCTGCAAGTCCTGCTGATTTCCGTCCTCACCGGCGTGGCGCTCAGTCAAATGGGCGCCGCCGGCGGCAAGATCGCGCATGGCGTGAACCTGGTGGGCAGCGTCTTTTTCCGCATCATTGGCATAATCATCTATGCCGCCCCCATCGGCACATTTGGCGCCATGGCCTATACCATTGGCGCTTTTGGGATCAGCTCTCTCATCAATCTGGGCGAGCTGGTTGGCGTCTTTTATCTTACCAGCATGCTTTTTGTGATCGTGGTATTGGGCGTCATTTCCCATCTGCTGGGCTTCTCGATCTTAAGGTTCCTGCGCTATATCCGCGAAGAGTTGCTGATTGTTTTGGGCACGGCTTCGTCCGAAACGGTGCTTCCCAATCTGATGCGCAAGCTGGAAAGCCTGGGATCGTCCGACTCGGTGGTCGGCCTGGTCGTGCCGATGGGCTACAGCTTCAATCTGTGCGGCACCAACATTTACATGACGCTGGGCATCCTGTTTCTGGCACAGGCCACAAACACGCATCTGAGCTGGAGCCAGGAGGCGACAATTTTGCTGATTTCAATGCTGACCTCAAAAGGAGCGGCTGGCGTGTCCGGTGCCGGCTTTATCACTTTGGCTGCCACCTTGGCGATTGTTCCGGATATACCAATCACGTCTCTGGGATTGCTGCTGGGCGTGGACCGCTTCATGAGCCAATGCCGTGCTCTGCCCAACTTTATCGCCAATGGCGTGATAGCCTTGGCAGTGGCACGCTGGGAAAATGAACTTGATCAGTCAAAACTTTTTCGCAGGCTGAACGCCGGGCCGGTAAAGGTTGAGGACCCTTATCTTGAAGTCTCCGCCTGAAGGTCTGGATCACGGAGCAATTGGTCTGGTCTGAGGCTGATTCCCTGGGCCTTGGGCAAACTTGCGCCGGGGAGAGCCGGCGTTCTCTTATTTTAGGAGGCATCATGCAAAATCCTGCTATGGCCTTCCATGCGGATCGGCTTCACTCACAGATGATAGCCTGGGCACTCGCGTG
>DASZMF010000923.1:0-1746 GCA_035552035.1 Candidatus Angelobacter sp. | reverse complement strand
ATGACCAGCGTGAGAAAAACCGGCCGCACAGGACCGGTAAGAAATTCCTGGTAAGACACAGCGCGGAAAGTTACATCCTGGTTCTTGCTCGGGTCTTCCTCGCGAATTCTTTTGGCGATGGCATCCAGTTCAGCCTGGGCCTGGGGCAGAGTGCTGCCCGCTTTTAAATCCGACAGAACATAAAAGAAATGACTGCCACGGTCTTTCAGCATCTCGGTTGTCGGCTGGATCGGCAACCAGAGTCCTTTACCAGTATCAGTTCCCATTGATTCTGGAAAATGAAAGGTCTGCGGCATCACGCCCACTACGGTTCTGGGTTTGCCATTCACGCGAATCGTATGGCCGACAATCTGCGGATCACCATTGAAGGCCTGTCGCCACAATCCTTCAGAAAGCACCACCACCTGCGGGCCATTCACTTGACCTTCATCCTCAGTAAACGTTCTGCCAACCAGTGGCGCTACGCCGAGAAGTTTAAAAATATTAGGTGAAAGTCCCGGTGTGACCACACTCTGTGAACCTTCTTTGCCCTGGACCACGCCCACATCTTCAGAGTAAAGAGCTGTTGTTTCAAGATTCTGTGCCCGGTCGCGAATGTCGCGATAGCTGAGCCATGAAGTCGCGCCCAGCGCGTCGCTATCCGGCGGCCCAATGCGTACCAGTCTCTGCGGATTCGCATAAGGCAGCGGACGCAGCAACAAGCTTTCCACCACGGTAAACATGGCGGTATTCGCGCCAATGCCCAGCGCCAAAGTGACCACAGCGAGCGCGGTAAAGCCGGGCGACTTGCCCATCTGGCGGAAAGCGTAGCGAACTTCCTGAAGAAGCGTATGCATGGCTGGTCCTTTCAACCTGGTTCGTCGGGCTGGAGGATAGATCGAATCAAGGATACAGGAATGCAGCGCAAGCAAGGAAAAGTCTTGTTTAGATATGAAAAGCTAGATGTGAAAAGCTTAGAGATGAAAGCGAAGCTCGGGATGGATCAAGGAAACGCGGAGTGCGATAAGCGCACCAGGTCGCCTCTGCAATCTCGATTTAAAGAAAAATCTTAACGGCGTGCGTGCAAAATATCTGCGAATTTTGTTCTGCAGTTGCGCCAGAAATTTGACTCAGCGAATTTGTGGTTTCATAATATAGAGTTTGCCTCGCAAATCTGATTGGAGCGTAGCAGTCCATGGCTAGTGTTGCCTCGCCTGTCGAGCGCGGAGTCCCACCGATTCGTGCTGGTAAAGGCCACTCGTTTCTCCTGCGTCGTTTGCATTCCCTCAGTGGAATCATTCCTATTGGCGCGTTCCTGCTGGAGCATTTCATCTCCAACGCCTTCGCAACCAACGGCCCGTGGGCTTATGCCGCACAGGTAAAGTTCCTTACCGGCCTGCCGTTTGTGCCGGTTCTGGAGATCGTTGGAATTTATATCCCGATCCTCTATCACGCCTTTTACGGCTTCTATATATGGTTCAGCGGTAAATCCAACGTCAGCGATTATCCGTGGGCCGGCAACTTCATGTATTCGGCCCAGCGCTGGACCGGCGGCATCGCTTTTGTCTACATCATCTGGCACACGTACACCATGCGGTTTACGGGAATTCACCTGCTCACCAACTCTGACGCGGCCTTCCACAAAGTACAGATGGAGCTGCAGCACTGGTGGAACGGAATTTTCTATCTGATCGGCATCATCGCGGCGTCGTGGCATTTCTCTTACGGCATATTTCTCTTCTGCGCCAAGTGGGGCATCACCGTAAG
>DASZMF010000922.1:0-2077 GCA_035552035.1 Candidatus Angelobacter sp. | reverse complement strand
ACTGAATCTTGAAAGTATCATGAATCACCTTGGCCACAGGCGCCAGGCAATTGGTGGTGCAGGAAGCATTCGACACAATGTGGTGCTTCGCCGGATCGTACTTGCCTTCGTTCACGCCCAGCACAATGGTGATGTCCTCATTTTTTGCCGGCGCGGAAATCATTACTTTTTTCACCGGGCCGCGCATGTGTTTCTTGGCGCCTTCAGCGTCAGTGAAATGTCCCGTGCACTCAATCACCATCTGCGCGCCCACGGATTCCCATGGAATGGCCGCCGGATCTTTCTGCGAAAAGACTTTTATCGCCTTGCTGCCAACCATGATCGAGTCGCCTTGCACCTTGATGTCCTGTTTCAAGTTGCCAAGGATCGAATCGTATTTAAGAAGATGGGCCAGCGTTGCCGGGTTCGTCAGGTCATTGACGGCGACGAACTCAATATTTGGGTCGTCGATTGCGGTCCGCAGCACATTGCGGCCGATCCGGCCAAAGCCGTTAATTCCCACTTTAATTGCCATTGTTTTTGACTCTCCTTACCTTTACCTGATGCTGTTGGAAAACAGTTGGATGCAGAAATCGCGACAGTAGAATCTGGATACGCGATTGAAACTAATCAGGTTAGCAGAGAGGGTTGAGAAGGCGCAAACAGGCGGATGTGGGCCTTAGGAGAAGAAATGTCGCCACAACGAATAAAGCCGCGGATCGCAAGTTCCGCGGCTTTAATTCAATTTTTTCTAGGTTGGTTTCCAAACGCTACTTCAGTTTTCCTGCCTTGGCGTCCTGCTACGCTGATCGCTTTCTTTGGGCCCTTTGTTGTCTGGGCCAATCGCTAGGAAAAGATCAGCTAACGCCGCTGCTGCATGTTTCCAAACTTACACGCCAATGAAAGGGACTACATGGTTACGTCTTCCGTTTTTCTCTGGCTCGTACCCTGGGGTCGGTGAACGATGGCTCTTTTGCTCTTCAGAAAAAAGCTCTTTAGAAAAAACTCTCGTACGCCGTTTAACTCTTGTATCTCCTGGCCCGTGTATTTCTGAATTTCTTGTTTGCGTGTTCTCTCTGGATATCTTTAAAGACCGGGCAGGGGCAAGAACTCTCAAGCCAGCAAGTCCAATCATTAAGGTCAGCGCCAAAGCGTCTGCGCACGTTCTTTGATTGCCAAAACCAATTTCCGCCATCTGCGGGGACTTTTACCCACCTGGAGTGCTTAGGAATAGCTTTTCTTGGTTGTGGGCGCTAATTATAGCAATCTGCACCGCTAGTGCAACAAAAAAATTGGAATACTCTCATGCTTGGTTAACTTTTTTGGTTCTTCCCGCGAAATCAAAGCTGCAAGCGCACCTTTTTCAATCTGCTGGCTGTTTCCAGGGCAGCCCAGGGAGCTTCCCTCCCTCTGCTCCACCCCGGCTTTTCTGGCCTGAAAACCTCTTTTCTTGCAACTTCTTAGCTGCTTGTGTTACACACAGAAGCATGCGCAATTGGATGCGCGAGCGCATGAAGCGCCGTAAAAAGAAACCCGAAAACGAGACGGAGGCAACTGGCAAAGTAGGCCAGCAGAAGCCTCTGGTTGATGAGTTCCACCCCGAACCCATTGTCCCTACGTATGATCAAGGGGAAGATGAAGCCTCTACCGCACAGAACGCGGCTACTGAAACGCCCGCTGCGGAAGAGCCCAGAATGGAAACTGAAGTTCAGCCGGAATCACCTTCCACTCCGCCACCGGGCGGTCCGGAACAGCGCACGGTGCAGCAAGCCGGCAAATCGGCCTCGCGTCCTCCCAAGGGCGTGGTGGTGCTTGCCATTGGTTTGCCTGGATCGGGTAAAACCACGTGGTTCAAGCGTCGTGGCGTCACCCCGCTTTCCAGTGACATGCTGCGTTCCATCCTCTTTGATGACATTACCGAACAGCGTTATCAAGGGCTGGTTTTTTCCACGCTTCGTTCCTTGCTCCGTGCCCGTTTAATTGCCCGGATGCCGTGGAATTACGTGGATGCCAGCAATCTGGCCCCGCATGAGCGCCGCCAGTGGATCAAGATGGCTAAAGGCTTTGGTTATGAGGTACATGCGGTCTTTTTCGATGT
>DASZMF010000921.1:0-3129 GCA_035552035.1 Candidatus Angelobacter sp. | reverse complement strand
CGCGTAAGCTATTTGCCTACAGTGACTTACGTTTCCACTCAATCTGCCTGATGGAAAACTATATAGAGACGGACCGCAGCCGGAACAGATGCCAAGGGTGCGATGGCCTTTTTCTTCTCCGCCATAAACCTTAAGTGTTTCCGGCCAAGTCTTATAGTTTTTTGCCGGTGCACGGTTATCTTCACAATTACGTGCCAAAATAAAAGCTCCCATGTAGAATTGCCCGCTGACAAATTACAACTGAAAGTTTGCAGGCTGGATTTTTTGTGGCGACCCCAGGTGTCGCTTGCGCGCTTACCGGTTGATCGATTTGGGTACACAAAATTCCCCGAGGTGAAATTCACAATGAAATACGCTGCAGAGTTGTTTGGCACATTTGTTCTGGTCTTTGCCGGACTGGGCACCGCTGTAATCTCCGGCGGAAAAGTTGGCAACATGGGCGTTGCCCTGGCCTTTGGACTCGCCTTGATTGCCATGGCTTATTCCGTAGGACCAATCTCCGGCTGCCATCTCAATCCGGCCGTTACTTTGGGAATGGTAGTGAGCGGACGCATGGCCGCCAAAGAAGCGGTTGGCTATTGGATAGCGCAATGCGTTGGCGCGATTATCGCCTGCGGCGTGATTTTATTTATTGCCACCGGCGCACCCGGAGGCTCCATTGCTTCCCTGGCCGGCGCAGCCAATGGCTTTGGCGAACACTCGCCTGCAAGCTATTCCATGGCCGCCTCCTTCGTGGCAGAAATGTTCCTCACCATGCTGCTGGTGTTTACAGTGCTCAGCGCAACTGACGATCGCGCACCGGCAGGCTTCGCCGGCATCCCCATTGGCTTCATTCTGGCCACCATTATTCTCGTAGGAATTCCGGTAACCAACGGCTCTTTCAATCCTGCCCGCAGCATCGGTCCAGCAGTGTTCGTCGGCGGATGGGCGATCCAACAGTTATGGCTGTTCATCGTTGCCCCGTTGTGCGGAGGCGTGATTGCAGCAGTGGTTTATAAAACCATCCGCGTCGCCAGCCCAATGATCACAGCCAAACAGGCGGAGCAAGTACTGCCCAGCCAGCAGGCAGAGCGCAGGCAGAGCACCAAGTAATAACAACAAATAGAAGAGAGACGCAGCCCACCTGCGTCTCTCTGAATCTTCTTCCCCGCTCCAACCTATCTACGAACCTCTGCAAAGATAATTCAAATAACCTCTTGCCTCGTCGTGTGTCTTGTTTTATCCTGTACCCCTATTTGGTCTATGGCTGTTTGCATCATGCCTGACTAAAACATAAGGTTTATGAAGCCCAACGATCAACGCGACCTCTTCCCCGGAGCGCTGGAAATGATGATTCTGCAGACCCTTAAACGCAAACCGCTGCACGGTTACGCGCTGGCCCAGCACATCAAGCAGACATCAGACGACCTGCTGCAGGTGGAAGAAGGCTCGCTCTATCCGGCGTTGCAGCGCATGTTGAAAGCCGGCTGGCTCAAGGCAGAGTGGGGCATTTCAGCCACCAACCGCCGCGTCCGCACTTATAAACTCACGCCTGCGGGTCGCACCCACGTTGAAGCAGAAGTCTCAAGATTCGAGCGCATGCTGAAAGGGATAACGCGTGTATTAGCTCCGGCAAAATAGGCCCCAGCAAAACAGGCTCCAACGAACGTAACGGCGGTGATCCAATGAACTGGCTAAAGCAACTCATTGTGCGGCGAGAGGAAAACAGCAGCGTCCAGGACGAACTGGCCGGGCATCTTCAAGAAAAGATCGAAGACTTAATGGCACAGGGCCTGTCACCTGAAGATGCCGCGCTCGCCGCCCGGCGCGAAGTTGGAAATATTACGCTGCTTGAAGAGCACAGCCGTGAAGTCTGGCAGTGGGCCACGCTTGAAGCCGTCCTGCGCGACGCCAGATATGCCTTCCGCCAGCTTCGCCGCAATCCGGGTTTCACTATCACGGTGCTGTTGACTCTGGGATTAGCCATTGGCGCAAATACCGCCGTCTTCAGCCTGTTGAATGCACTTTGGCTTCGTCCACTTCCCTATTCTGAGCCGGAACGGCTGGCGTCGCTGCTGCGGCACAAAGGAGCGGTTGATGACAAGGGCAGTGCAATTTCAGAAGAGGACGATGGGCAGGATGGTGAAACCTGGGAACTGGTGCGTGACAATGTATCTACCGCACAGGCCGCTGCTTATTCTTATGATGCAAGCAGCGTAAACCTGCAAGCTCAATCCACCGCAAGAAACGTGCAGAACCAGAGAGTTTCGGCGGGATACTTTGAAGTTCTTGGCGTTCGCCCCATACTCGGCCGCACATTTACCGCCAACGAAGACAGGCCCAATGCTCCCAAGGTTGCCCTTCTCAGCTTTGACACGTGGCAGTCACTTTTTTTCTCTGATCGCGCCATCCTAGGCAAGCCTATCCTGCTGAAAGGCGAGCCCCATCTTGTGATTGGTGTGCTGCCTGCCAACACGCATACAACTTCTCCGGCAGATGTCTGGACGCCACTCCAGCCCACCCGCAACAGCGAAGGCGAGGGCGACAATTACCACATTGTCCTTCGTCTTAAGGCGAATGCGACCTGGAGCCAGACTAATACAGAACTGGCTGTTCTCCATCCGTCACTATTTGAAGAATTCAAACAGCACTATCCGAAAGGAGACGAATGGCTGGTGGCGCAGCCACTACAAAAGGCATTGGCAACTTCTGCGCGCACCCCCGTCCTCATCCTCATGTCAGCGGTAGGCCTGATTCTGCTGATTGCCTGCGCCAATTTAACCGGACTTATGCTGGTCCGCGTAATGCGCAGAAGCGGCGAACTAGCCACTCGGTTGGCGCTGGGAGCCACCAAATTATCCCTCTTCCGCCAACTCATGATGGAACCGGCAATCCTCTCCTTAGCCGGCGGCTTGCTGGGCGTTGCGCTGGCAGCCGCCTGCATAAGTTTGTTTGCCAGGTTTGTTCCACCAGACATGCTGCCGATTGGCGGCTTCGCCCTGGACCTCCGTGTTCTCTCTTTTGCATTACTGGCCTCTCTGGTAACAAGCCTTCTCATCGGGATACTTCCGGCTCTCGAAGTTCGACGCGCAGAAATTCGCTCATCCATGTCAGCAATGGGAAGAACCAGCACTGGACATGGTCGTGTCA
>DASZMF010000920.1:0-6035 GCA_035552035.1 Candidatus Angelobacter sp. | reverse complement strand
GCGGACACTGACGGACCCAATGACAGACCAATTACATAGCCAGAATCTGGTGCCATTTAAGAAAAGACGCGGCCCATATCATATTCCCGGAATGACCGGAGAAAATGAGGAGCATGCGCTGGACGTGGACCACGATCTAAGCCACGAAGAAGAACGCTATATCCGCCACTACCTGGGATATGCCGATGTGCTGCTGAAGCACGCGCCTGAAGAAGTTTCTGAATTGTCAGAAGAAGGCTTGTCAGAAGAACAACCAACAGAAGGAAGTCTGCTATCAGATACGATCGCCACTGAAACACCAGAGCCTGAGCAGCAAGATCACACTGAAATTGCGTCTGGCTACAAAGCCGCCTGAGCTTCCGCTACGGCATTATTTGCATTTGCTGCGCACTTTTATTTTGCGCCACCATTATTTGCCACCGTTATTTAATGATGCCGCGCTCTGAATCCTCAACAAACTTTACCAGCATGTCCACATCTTCCCCGCGATCGCTTTCCGCTTTCAACTTTTCCAGCGCCTGCGTGGTGTTCAGCTTGGAATTCAGCAGCACGCGAAATGCATGATGGATTTTCTTGATGCGCTCATCGCTGAAGCCACGGCGCGAAAGCCCCACGGCATTCATGCCAAAAGTCTGTGTGTGGCGCGGCGTCACGCATTTCGCAAAAGGCAAAACGTCTTTGGTAATAATCGTCCCGCCGCCGATATAAGAATGCGCGCCAATCCGCGTAAATTGATGCACAGCGCAAAGCGCTCCCACCACGGCCCACTCTTCCACCGTAACGTGCCCCGCCAGCGTAGCTGCATTCACCAGCATGGCATGGTCGCCAATTATTGAATCGTGCCCTACGTGCGCATAAGCCATCAGCAAAGTATGGCTGCCTACCTTCGTTACGCCGCCGCCTTTGGTTGTGCCGCGGTTCAACGTAACGTATTCGCGAATCACATTGTGGCTGCCAATTTCCAGCCGCGTCTTTTCACCTTTAAAACTCAAGTCTTGCGGCTCGCCGCCAATCGCGCAAAAAGGAAAGAAGCGGTTATGCGAACCAATCTTTGCCGGCCCGTAAATCACCACGTGCGCCATCAACTCACAGTGCTCGCCCAGCTCCACGTCAGCTCCCACAACGCAGTAGGGGCCAATCGTGCAGGTTGAATCAACCCGCGCGCTGGGATCAATGATTGCCGTCGGATGAATCATTCCGCTGCTTCAGCCGTGGAATCAGCGCCTGCTTTTCCGCGATTCATCGAGACAAGCTGCGCGCTCACAATGCCGCCGCAGACCACCTTGCCATTCACAAACGCCTTGCCTTCCATGCGCACCACAATGCGCGACGAGGAAGCTTTCCAGCTCAGCATCTCAACCTCAATCCGTAGCTGGTCACCGGGCACCACCGGACGCCGAAAGCGCGCCTTCTCAATGCCTGTAAAAACAATCAGCTTGTCATTGCGGTCTTCCACTTCCATCAGCAGCATGGCGCCGCCGGCCTGGGCCATGGCTTCCACAATCAGCACGCCGGGCATAATGGGAAATTCAGGAAAATGGCCCGCAAAAAACGGCTCATTGATCGTCACATTTTTAATGGCAACAATTTTCTTCTTGCGCTCAATCTCCAGCACCCGGTCAATCAAAAGAAACGGGTACCTGTGCGGAAGAATGGCCTTTATCTGGTTAATGTCGAGTGGGCCGATCTTGCCTTGGGAAGCCGTACCGTCGCCGCTGTTCGGCTCGGCTACGCTTGTGTTCGTGCTGTGATTCGTTTCACTCATTCTGAACCGCGAATTATAGAAGATTTGCCCTCAGCTTGAAAACCACAACTATCCAGCCGTTTATAGTCCCCTAGCTGTGACTCTGCAGCTACTCTCCTTGGGTATCCTCGTTCCTATCTTTGGCCTTCCCTAACCTAGCCAAACACTTTTCCGGACTTCTCCAGAGAGCAGCAGCTTGGCTTCTGAATTGCACTCTAAATCAATAACATTCGCTCCTTCGTCGGAAGAAAGCGGCAGTCAAACCAGGCTGCCGTTTTTCCTTTTTACGTAATCCTCTTTAGGTGCAAATGGCACTGAATACATCTTCTATTACCCTCAGCAAACCATTCGTCACTTTGATAATTCCAATCGACACTTTTGGCAATATTGGCAATTTCCTTCCACCATTTATCATTATGCGCGATATGCCCACCAGCCAATCCGCTCAAGCCAATCTCGCATTCTGCCAGCAACATCTCCCTGAGATGATGCCGCTTCTCCAGCGCATGGTGGAGATCGAATCACCCAGTGACAACAAAGCGGCTGTCGATCACATGGGAGAATTTCTGGCGCATGAATTTGAGAGCCTGGGTGGCAAGGTTACTTTCTTTCCGCAGACGGAAGCAGGCAATCACCTGAAAGCCGAATTCGCCGGCGGCCCCGGCAAGCCAGCGCTGCTGCTGGGACACTTCGATACTGTCTGGTCCATGGGCACGCTGGCCAATATGCCTTTCCGCATAGATGGCGGACGCGCCTTCGGTCCTGGCATCTATGACATGAAAGCCGGAATCGCCATGATGATTTTTGCCCTGCGCGCACTCCAAGCCGCAGGCAGCCAGCACAGGCCTGTCACTATTCTGCTGGATACTGACGAAGAAGTCGGCAGCGCCACCGGACGCGCGGTGGTAGAAGCCACAGCCAAATCCTGTGAAGCCGTGCTGGTGCTGGAGCCATCGCAAGGGCCAAAGGGCCATCTAAAAACTTCGCGCAAAGGCGTAGGAGATATCACGGTCCGTGTGCGCGGACGCGCGTCGCACTCCGGCGTGGATTTTGAAAAGGGCCGCAGCGCCATCGTCGAACTGGCGCGCCAGCTTCTGGAGATCGTGAAATTCACTGACCTCGAACGCGGCATTACAGTAAACCCAGGCATCATGCAGGGCGGCACGCGCAGCAACGTGATTGCCGCTGAAGCCTGGGCTGAAGTTGATCTGCGCATTGCCCGCGCCGCGGACGCTGCCATGCTTGAGCAGCGCTTCGCCGACCTCAAGCCCTTCGATCCTGATTGCTCTATCGAAATCAGCGGCGGCATGAACCGCCCGCCCATGGAGCGCACAGAAGGCACGGTGCGTTTGTTTGGCATCGCTCAAAAAATTGCCAGCGATCTTGGGTTGAATCTGGATGAATCCTCCACCGGAGGCGGCTCTGACGGAAACTTTACCTCCGCCCTCGGCATTCCCACCCTCGACGGCCTCGGCGCACTCGGTGAAGGCGCGCACGCCAGCCATGAATCCATTGTGACCGAGCAACTCGCTCAGCGCACAGCTGTGCTGGCCGGCCTGTTGCAATCAATTTGAATCACCGGCTCAATAGCGGCTTCATTAGAAAAATGACTATTGCAAAAGACGTTCACTGCGAAAAGTTGACTGAAAAGTTTTTCATTGCATAAAGCCACGGCTGCGTAACATCTCTGTCACCACAGACAGAGGCAATCCCACCACGTTCGAGTGCTCTCCCTGCATGCGTTCCAGCCACTGCGCCGCGCCGCCCTGGATAGCATAGGCTCCGGCTTTGTCCATCGGCTCGCCGCCTGCTACGTATTGTTGAATCTCATCTTCAGTCAATTTGCGGAACTGAACCTGCGTGGTGCAGGTTTTCGTAATAAATGCCCGCGTCTCTGTATGCCCGTTGGGCATCACCAGAGTGACAGCCGTAGTCACCTCATGGCCGCGCCCGGAGAGCATCCGCAGCATGCCCGCCGCGTCAACCGCATCTTTCGGTTTGCCCAGGATTTTCGGCTTGCCGGAAACCTCATCGCCCACCACCACAATTGTGTCCGCGCCCAGCACATACCGTTGCGGATAAACAGCAGCCACCGCCTGCGCTTTCTCGCGGGAAAGACGGCTCGCATATTCAATCGGCGTCTCTCCAGCAATCTGCTCTTCATTGATATTGGCCGCGTGAACTTCAAACGCTATCCCCGCCTCGCGTAATAACTCCTGCCGCCGAGGCGAGCCTGAAGCTAAAATCAATACCGGTAAATTTTCCAGAAGCATCCTCAGTGTTCTAAAGTACTTCTCAACATACGTGAACACCCGCACTCTTAGCAAAACCGGCCAACTCGGCGCCACCCTCGCAGGCGATAGCTGCGACTTTCGCGTATGGGCTCCCGCTGCCAAGACCGTTACGCTGCGCCTCATTAACAACCAGGGCACGCACGATTGGCCCATGCAATTTGCTGGCGATGGCTATTTTGAGTTGCAAGCCTTTGCCCGCGCCGGTGACAAATATTTCTACATGGTCGGTGAAAACAAACCTGTGCCCGATCCCGTTTCGCGACTGCTGCCGGAAGGCGTGCACGGCCCAACAGAAATTGTTGATACAGAAACATTCAACTGGACTGACAACGTCTGGCGCGGCCTCGCACTCCGCGACTACGTAATCTACGAGCTTCATATCGGCGCCTTCACGCCAGAAGGCACCTTCGACGCAGCCATCGCCAAGCTGCCTTATCTCAAAGCTCTCGGCATCACCGTCATAGAGATCATGCCCGTCGCCGCGTTTCCCGGCACGCGCAACTGGGGTTATGACGGCGTTTCGCCTTACGCGGTTCAATCCAGTTATGGCGGTCCGGACGCGCTCAAGCGCTTGGTCAACGCCGCGCACGAACTCGGCCTGGGGGTGATACTCGACGTGGTCTATAACCATTTGGGCAATGAAGGCAACTACCTGCGCTTCTTCGGCCCCTATTTCACCAGCAAGCACCAGACGCCATGGGGTGAAGCCATCAATTACGATCAGCCCGGTTGTGAAGGTGTGCGCCGGTATTTTGTAGAAAACGCTCTGTACTGGATCGGCGAATACCACATGGACGGTCTCCGCCTTGACGCCGTGCAAACCATCAAAGACGATTCGCCGAAACACATCCTCGCCGAGATCGCAGAAAAAATCGCCGCGCTGGCCGCCGAACTTGGCCGTGAAGTCTGCGTGATCGCAGAGACCGATGAAAACGACGAGAAGATGACGCGCCCTCTCGCTTCCGGTGGCATGGGGATGAACGCACAATGGAGTGACGATTTTCATCACGCCATTCACGCCTTCTTTACCGGCGAACGCAAGGGCTACTACCAGGATTTTGGCCAGCCAGAGCAAATTGCCAGTGCCCTGCAGGATGGATTTGTTTTTCAGGGTGAGCTCTTCAAGTTCTGGGGACGCGCCCGCGGCACCAGCAGCGCGAACATGCCAGCTGCTGCCCACGTGATCTGCACGCAGAACCATGACCAGATCGGCAATCGCGCTCGCGGAGAGCGACTGACCACGCTCATTCCCCGCGGCGCACGCATGCTGGCCACCGCGTTGCTTTTACTTGCGTCGGAAACGCCACTGCTCTTCATGGGCCAGGAATATGACGAACCCAATCCATTTCAGTTCTTCACCGACTATGGCGATCCCGCGCTGCAAAAAGCCGTGCGCGAAGGCCGCCAGCAGGAATTTAAAGATTTTGATTTCTCCGGCGACTCAGTTCCCGATCCGCAAGCCCCAGCAACATTCACGAACTCAAAACTCAACTGGCAGCTTACGCAAGGCGAATGCCTGATGCTCGACTGGTACAAATCTCTGCTGGCGCTGCGCAAGAAATATGTCACCAACTCTGAGCGCATCTGCCGCGCAGAGTTCATTGACGGCGTAATCCACATACAGCTTCCACGAGAAACGCCCACGCTGAAAGTTTTCGCGCGCGTTCAAGGATCGGCTGCGCTGCCTGAGCTAGCGGCAGGCTGGGAGAAAGCGCTCGCTCAGGAAGAAGACGGATTTGCCGTGAGCGTGTGGGTGGAAGCTCTCGACGCTAGATAAAGAAACCAAATCTTTACCACGGAGATGGCATGAATAAGAAATGCAAGTTCTGAGGCGGTATGCTCCAAGGGAGGAATCAGGAGCAGACAGGTTGCAGGCTGGGTCGTGCAGTGAGGCAATACGACCTCGACACGGAGATTAGTCAGACCTGCAGATCGAAGCGACACTGTAAGGCCGGTATGAGCTTGAATGGGAGTGTGGTGATCGCCTAAGAGCTGCG
>DASZMF010000919.1:0-2078 GCA_035552035.1 Candidatus Angelobacter sp. | reverse complement strand
AATCCTGTTGCTGACAGCCGCTGTGGCCTTCGGCCAGTCCGCCAGCCCCACGCCAACACCAAAAAAAGCTGACACCAAAAAAGTGGACCCGGGAAAGATCACGCCGGCCGCGAATCCCGCACCCGCTGTGGCCACTGATGCCAAGCCAGCTCCAGCGCCTAAATTTGAAATCGCCAACATTGATAAGACCGTGGATCCCTGCTTGGATTTCTATCAGTACGCCTGCGGCAACTGGATCAAGAACAATCCTATCCCCGGTGACCAGTCATCCTGGGAGAGTTTTGGTGAAGTCTATGAGCACAATCTGGTCGTTCTGCGGCAGGTGCTGGAAAAAGCCAGTGCAGACACGCCGGGACGCAGCGCCATCCAACAAAAGATTGGCGATTTCTACGCCTCCTGCATGGACGAAGCCGCCATCAACAAAGCCGGATACACTCCGCTAAAGCCTGAGCTGGACCGCATTGCCGCGCTCAAAGATAAAACGCAGATGATTGAGCTAATGGCCCGCGAGGCCCTGGAAGGCCCGAATCCGCTGCTGGGATTTGGCTCTGGCCCTGACCTGCACAACGCCGAGCTGACCGTCGCAAGCATTGACCAGGCGGGCACCACGCTGCCTGACCGCGACTACTACCTGAAAGACGACGCGCCCACCGTTGAGATTCGCAAAGCCTTTGTCGAGCACATGAAAAAAATGTTTGTGCTGATTGGGCAATCGCCCGAGCAGGCGCAACAGAGCGCAGACACCGTGCTGAAAGTTGAAACCGAGCTGGCCAAGGCGTTCATGGAACGCACACTGCGTCGCGATCCCAAGAACCGCGACCACAAAATGTCTGTCGCTGACGCGGAAGCGCTGGCGCCAAATTTCCATCTTGACCGCTACTTTGCCGCCTCTGGCGCGCCGGCTTTCAGTGATCTGAACGTTGGCAATCCGGATTACTTTAAAGCCGTGAACACCGTAATTGAATCCACGCCGCTCGACGCCTGGAAAACGTATATGACGTGGCAGATGCTCAATAGCGCTGCGTCATGGCTCTCGGATGATTTTGTGCAGGAAGATTTCAAGTTTCAGGCAGCCATCACTGGCCAGAAGGAATTGCCCGTTCGCTGGAAACGCTGCATCAACGCCACAGACGGCGCGCTGGGTGAAGCGCTTGGCCAGCCTTACGTGGATGCCACCTTCGGCGCGGACGGCAAACAGCGCATGCTCAAAATGGTTGACGCCCTTGAAAGCGCCCTGAAGCATGACATCAATGATCTGCCCTGGATGACTGAAACCACAAAGAAAGAAGGCCTGGTCAAGCTGGCGGCCATCCGCAATAAGATTGGCTATCCTGACAAGTGGCGCGACTACAGCAAGCTCACCATCAAACGCGGTGACCTGCTCGGCAATCTTGCGCGCGCCAGCGAATTTGAATCCAACCGCCAGCTGCAGAAAATTGGCAAGCCCGTTGACAAGAACGAATTCGGCATGACGCCTCCAACTGTGAACGCTTACTACAGCGGAAGCCAGAATGAAATCGTCTTCCCCGCCGGCATTCTGCAGCCGCCATTCTTTGACCGCACGCTTGACGACGCCATCAATATGGGCGGCATCGGTCTAGTGATCGGCCACGAACTCACGCATGGCTTTGACGATCAGGGCCGCAAGTTCGATCCCAAAGGAAATTTGCGTGACTGGTGGACCGCTGAAGACGGCAAGGAATTTGAAAAGCGTGCCGGCTGCGTGGCCGACGAATACAGCTCCTTCACCGCCGTTGACGATCTCAAACTAAACGGCAAGCTCACCTTGGGTGAGAACACGGCAGATAACGGTGGCGCGCGCATCGCGCTCATGGCGCTGCATGATCTCATGGCGCAAGCCAAGCAGGATCCAGACAAGAAGATTGACGGCTACACACCCGACCAGCGTTTCTTCCTGGGTTTCGGCCGCGTCTGGTGCCAGAACACAACGCCTGAACTCTCGCGCATGCTGGTGCGTGTTGATCCGCACTCTCCCGGACGCTGGCGCGTAAACGGCGTAGTGCGCAACATGCCGGAATTTCAAAAAGCCTTCGGCTGCAAAACCGGTCAGCCCATGG
>DASZMF010000918.1:0-1502 GCA_035552035.1 Candidatus Angelobacter sp. | reverse complement strand
TAAGCTCGGCAAACAACGCCAGAATCTCTGCCTGGGTCACGGCGTCAAGAGCGCTGGTGGGCTCATCAGCAATCAACAATGCCGGCCGATGAAGAATGGCCATGGCAATCAATACTCGTTGCGCCTGACCTACACTGATCTCCGCAGGATAGCGGCGGATGAATTCCTCAGTTGTCGGCAGACTCACATCAAATAAAGACCGGAAGACGGCTTCTTCCATCTGCTCGCGACCGCCCTTGCCGTGCAGCTTCCAGGCCTCTTTCAACTGTGTGCCCAGCCGCAATGCCGGATTCAAAGATGACATGGGACTCTGCGGCACAAAGGCAATTTCTTTTCCGCGCAGCTTGCGCCAGTCGCGCTCTTTCAGAGTAAGCAGTTCGCGATCATTCCAGCGAATTGATCCCTGGGCCTTGCCGCCTTTGAGGTTAAGCAATCCGAGAATCGCCAGCGCCAGAGAACTCTTGCCGCAGCCGCTGTGCCCTACCAGACCCAACACCTCTCCCGGCTGCAAGTCCACGTATATATCGTCCAGCACGGGTGGCTTGTCTTTATAACTGATCGTGAGCCGTAGAGAGAGTAAATCCATAATTCCTTAACGCGCCTGCGCCACTGCCAGGGTCTCAACGTTCCAGAAAGTCTGCGGACGGAACACGCTTGGCGCCGCATTCTTGACCGACGGCGAAATCGCCACCAACGCATCCTTGTTGATCAGGTAGATAAACGGCTCCTGCTCCCAGGCAATCTGCTGTACGCGGTCCCAATACTGCTTGCGTTTGTGCTCATCGCCAGACGCAGCCTGTGCGCGCATCAGCTTATCGATCTCGGCTTCCCATTGCGTAGCCGGAGCTTTCTGGTTCGGATTCCATTGATGATTGTCGGCAGAGCTCAGCCAGACGGCCATCTGCGAGTTGGGATCAAGCTCCACGTTCTGGAAGCCCAGGATGCATGCTTCATAGTTGAAGGTCTGCGTCATGCGCTCCAGCAGCGAATTGAAATCCAGCGTGACCACATTCACCTTGATTCCAATTTTCTTGAGGTCTTGCTGGATCATGGTGGCCATGTTCTCGCGCGTGCGATTGCCAGAATTTGTAACGATAGAAAATTCAACGGCGTTTCCAGCTTTGTCGCGCAGAGTATCGCCCTGCATCTGAAAGCCATCCTGCTGCAGCCTGCGCAGTGCGCTGGCCGTGTCATATGTATGCGGCTTCAAGCTGGTGTTGAACCAGAATTTATTGCTCGGAGAAATAATGCCGACTGCCGGAACCGCGTGCCCGTGGTAAATAATGCGGGCCATATCTTCACGATTAATGGCCTCGGAAACGGCGCGCCGAAAATTGGTGGAGCTAAACCATGCCTTTTTGTACGCCGGCAATGGCGAAGCGGGAACCTGGTTGAACCACAGCTGCTCTGTGTCAGTAGAAGCGCCGGCATCGCGCACGGCAGCGTTGTCAGCGGAAAGCTTTTCAAAAATAGCCGGTGACACGGTGTTGATCAAATGAACT
>DASZMF010000917.1:0-13695 GCA_035552035.1 Candidatus Angelobacter sp. | reverse complement strand
CCTGCAAGCACGCCTCTACTGCTCAAGACGTCCGCTCAAGAACTATATTTCATGTGCGCGTTTAGCTCTGAGTTTTCCAGCCCACGGCTAGACCCAGCGGCTGTTCAACCTGAACAGGAGGCAGAAAGATCACAAACACGGTGCCTTTACTATTGGACTTAAACCGGATGGAGCCCGCGTGCTTTTCCATGATCTGTTTGCTCACCCACAGTCCCAGCCCGGTGCCAATATCTTTTTTAGTAGTGAAAAAGGGCTCCCATATTTTGCTCCTGAACGCCGGCTCAATGCCTGAACCTGTGTCCGCCACGGTGATCCGCACTCCCGCAGCTCCGCCGCGCCCTTGAGCAAGTTTGGTCCTGATCATAATTTTGCCCTGGTTGCGGGAAGCGTCCACGGCGTTGGCCAGCAGGTTTGAAAGTACCTGGCGAAGTTCGCCGGCCACGGTGTTGATCCTTTCTGTAACGCCGAAATCTTTCATCACCATAAGCTGCTTGGTCTTGAGCTTGGACTGGTAAATATTGAGCACGCCCTCAATCAGCAATGAAAGATCCACCGGCCCGGGTGCACCTGAGTCGCGATAGAAGCCCAGCGTCTGCTTGGTCAAGTGAGTCACGCGCGCCAGCTCTTCATCCGCCATGGCCAGGAAATCCTGCGTTCGTTCCGGCGCGGAGCGCGCCAGATACAGCAGGTTGGTTACAGCTTCCAGCGGATTGTTGATCTCATGGGCAATGCTCGCGGCCAGCCGTCCTGCGGCGCTAAGTTTTTCCGTGCGGATCAACGCTTCCTTGGCCAGCTTGAGCTCCGTGGAATCTGCAATGATCCCGATAAACTCCTGTGACTCGCCCGCTGCGTTGCGGATAGGAGCGCCGGACACCAGGGCGTCCATCACAGAGCCATCTTCCCGCACCTGCTTGGTTTCTATATGCACCAGTGAGGCGCCCGCAGACAGCTTGCCTACCAGTTCAGACCAGTCATGGCTGGAGTCCTGCGCCACCGGCAGCGGCTTGCCGATAATCTCTTCTGCCTTCCAGCCCAGCATTCTTTCTGCCGCAGCGCTCCAGCTGGAAACCGTGCGGTCTTGCCGGAAACGCACAATGCCTACCGGAGAAGCTTCAATCAAGGCGGTAAGTTCTTCGCTGAGCGCCATGGCGCGCTGCTGCGCGGCCTCCTGCGCTTCGTCAATCGAGTTCATGACGGCGGCAGTGCGCAGCACCAGTATGGTGAAAACGGCCACCACCACCAGAACCAGTATCGCCATCCCACTTTCAGGGTTTACCACGTGCCGGTTCTCCAGCCATGCTTCTATCGCTGCCAGAGCCGGAATTAAAAAGATAATGGCCGTTGTGAGCCGGCGAACCAGCAGTCCACCCAGCCGCGGGCTGGAAAGGGATTTGGCCACCCATCCTGTTGCGCTGGCGCAGAGCATGGCAACGCCCAGCGTGGCAAAGAGCACAGCCGTTGGCACAGCCATGGCCCGCCCATAAAAAATGCGATAGCCGAATATATATCCGATGATGCCAACGTAAGACACCCCCAGGACAAGCGAGCCGGCAAGATCAGCCAGAGCAACATCTTTGTAGCGGAGAAAAACCAGACCTAGTCCACCCACCAGAAAAGCGATGGCCGAGGTGACGGCAAAGCGGCCTGGGTTGGGCAAAAACCATGCGTCCAGGCGATGCGCGAAAAAGATGCGATCAATCCCCAGATCAACGCCCGTAAGATGCTCAGAAAGTATCAGCCCGCCAAACACCGCAACAGTCAGCCCCAGAAGCTGGCCGATCCTTGCGTTTATTTTTCTGCGCGAAGTCTGGAAGAGGATGGAAAGGGCGCTCAAGAGAAGACACAAGGCTGAGTTGGGAGCAATGAATGAGCCATACATCTCTCCGCGCAAAATGGGAATACGAAATTGCCATCCGGCAAAGGTGAGCAGCGCGGCAAGAATCAACGCACAGCAGGCGAGCAGACAAACGCGGCGCACCACGGGGTGCGCTGACGGAATCAGTGCGTCTTCAGAGTCCATTGCTCGCCATCCTCATCTCCAAAGCACGAACGGTCCTCACATCTTGCGCTGACTCCACCCGGACGAGCCTGATACGGGGAGCGCTGGACCAACACGCCACCATTTTATATTCAATTCAGCGAATCAGCCGGAAGTTGGATGAAAGTCCCATACTGGTATCAAGAAAGCCAGTATCAACCCTGAAATACATTTTTGCCTGTGAATGATTGGGTGAGCGCTACGGCGCTTTGGTTGCTTCAGGATATCTTTGCAAGCCAAAACGGCATACGGTGCTCGACGTGCTATGGCTTGAACTGCCTTGGCTTGAAAACGTGCTCTCTTTTTGGTGTGCTTTAGCTTAGACCTCTTTAGCTTGAACGCTGGCATGAATGCTTTAGTTTCGGCGATCAACCGAACAGAGCCCGAATCTTCTTCTCTCGGAAAGCAAAGATCTCGTTTACCTCTGCATGAACTCTGAGCTTATAAGCAATCCGGCCCAGCACGCCAAAAGGCAGAGCCAGCATGACTCTGTCAGTAATCAGAGTGCCACCATCGCGAGCCTCAAAGCGGTGCTCATGATGCCAGAGCTTATACGGGCCGCTCAGTTGCAGATCGACAAACTTGTGCGGCGGCTTCCACTCAATAATTTTGCTGGTCCAATGTAGTGGAATTCCATGCAGACGCAGGCTGTAGCTAATGAGAGTTCCTTCTTGAACGGGTTGCGGCGTAACCGAAAGAATTTTGAAGTGCAGAAAGGCAGGAGTAATGGCCTCAAGATTTTCAGCGCGAGAGAAAAAACCAAAGACCTCCGGCAGCTCTCGCGGAACCTGTTGCGAAAAAGTGAGGGTGTAAGTTTTGTTGGCCATAGGAAATTGGCTTTGGCCATTAGCTCTTGGCTCTTAGCCTCTCGCAACCCAGCCTGGGAGCTTAAAAGCTAAGAGCCAAAGGCCAAGAGCTAAGAGCTGCTTCTCGCCGACTTAAACAACGCCAACGCCGCGCCCTGCGGATCAGAGACAATGGATATCGTTCCCACATTTTCCATTTTGCGCGCGGGCATCAGGATCTTTCCGCCGAGCTGCGCTGCGTTGGCCGTTGCGGCTTCAGTCTCAGCTACCTGGAAGTAAACCAGCCAGTGCGGCGGAGCGTTGGGGCTGCGATGCGCGGCCGGAGGAATGCCGCCAATAAAGTTCTCGCCGTTCTTGATGTGAGTGTAACCAGATGGATCTTTCTCATCCTTCATCAGCTTCCAGCCAAACAATTCAGCATAAAATTTGCCGGCACGCTCCGGATCCGGCGTGCTGAGATCGGCCCAGCAGAACGTATTGTCGCCGGTAATGGTGATACCCTGGCTGCGCTTGGGCTCCCACAATGAAAAGATCGCGCCCGTAGGATCTTGAATCACCGCCATGCGGCCAGCGTCCATTACGTCGAATGCAGGAGAGAGTACGGTGCCGCCGGCCTGCGCGGCTTTAGCCACAGCCTGGTCAGCGTTGGCCACGGAAATGTAGAGCATCCAGTTTGGAGGCACGCCTTCAGCGCGCTGCTCTTTGCGCATACTGTAGGCAGCGCCGGTATCGCGGCCGGAAAGCTTGAAGATGGAATAGAAGTCGCCGGGCCCCATTGGGTTGTCTTCCACCGCCCAGCCGAATAACGACGTATAGAAAGTCTTGGCTGCGTTCTGGTCAGTGGTTGCCAGTTCTACCCAGCAAAAAGAACCTAAAGGATGCTTATCGATATTTGCCATAGTCCAAGAAAGTATACGCCTGAGGTTTAAAGCGTGCGTTCACCAGGAACTCTGATGCAGGATCGCCTTCGCTCCCAAATGGCAGCTTCGGCAACGATCTACTCTACGGAATCACCGTTGGATGAGTGATCGACGCGGGCAAAAAGAATGTCCCACTTGTGATGATTGCCGGAAGGCGCAATGCGATTACCGACAAAAGTCTGCGGCAGCAGTTCAGTTTCTGACATACGCGGAATTTCTATCCATCGCCAACCCGGAAGCGGGCCACTGCTGGCGCCGCCAATCTGAAAGACCAGCAAACGCACCTTGCCATTCTGGATGCCATAGTCATGCGGCTCGGCAATACGCGCCTTGCCGTCCAGAGAAAAACTAAGCAGCTGCTTCTGGTGAATCGCGGCGAGGATTCGCTGATGGGTCCCTGGAGGAATTCCTTCAGGCGTTCGAGGTTGCATGTGTAGCAGTTCGCTCATGCCGTGCCTTCTTTGTTCCATAGATTCTACATCGTGGCACGAGCAAGGAGAGCTGAATTTGTAAATCGGGTTCATAATAAAAGAGTTCAATAAAAAGGGTTCACAGTAAAGGGTTCATAACAAAAATGAAGCGCTCAGGGGTTGCCGATCTCCCACTGCATGGCGGACACGTGCCGCCCTGGCTCGCCGAGCGTATGACCAAACTTGGCACAGCCATTTCAGAAAGCGTGCTCTACCACTACGGACCGTCAGAGTTGCTTTCGCGGCTGAGCGATCCTTTCTGGTTTCAGGCCCTGGGCTGTGTGATGGGCATGGACTGGCACTCCTCCGGCATCACCACTGCTGTGATGGGCTCGCTGAAGCGCGGTTTGAATCCGCGTGCGCATGAACTGGGCATCTATGTCTGCGGCGGACGCGGCAAGCATTCGCGCAAAACGCCGGACGAACTTCTTGCCGTGGCCGAACGCACCAGCCTTAACGGCCAAGAGCTGGCGCGCACCAGCCGCCTCACTGCGAAGATCGATAACAACGCCATTGCCGACGGCTTCCAGCTTTATCTGCACAGCTTTGTGGTAAGTAAGGCCGGGGAGTGGGCCGTGGTGCAGCAAGGGATGAATGAAGCCACGGGCGCGGCTCGCCGTTACCACTGGCATTCAGCCACCGTGCGTGACTTCACGGCTGAACCGCATACGGCGATCGTGGGCGAGAGCGTAAGCGCCGGCGAGATCATGAACCTGGTGGATAATCGCGCCAAGCCCGCGCAAGCGGCGCTGCTGGAGATTGCGCAAGAGAATCCCGAGCGCACGTTGTGTGAGGCCCGCAAGCTCTGCATGCCGGGGCACCATGATGTGCGAGCCAAGGATGTTGATCTAAAACGCCTGGGCGCGGTGCTGACCGTAGCGTATGAGCGCCAGTTGCGCGACTTTGCGAATCTCTTGCTCCTGGAAAATCTTGGGCCGCGCACCTTGCAGTCACTGGCGCTGATAGCCGAGGTAATTCACGGAACGCCCACGCGCTTCTCTGATCCCGCGCGCTTCTCTTTTGCACACGGCGGCAAAGATGGCCATCCCTTCCCTGTTCCACTGAAGACGTACGACGAATCAATTTCAGTGCTCCGCCGCGCCTTGCAGCAGGCCAAACTTGAGCACACGGAAAAAACCGATGGCTTTGGCCGTCTGGATCGCTTCACCCGCACAGTTGAAAAACACATTGGCGCAGAAGCGAATTTTGACGCAGTGATGGCGCATGAGCAAAAGATTTCAAAATCCATCGGCGGAAGAACCGTAATGGATGACCACAAGGCTGCAGTCAAAAAGACGTCTTCAAAAAATAGTAAGCAGTTGCCACTCTTCTAGCTTTTTATAATTGTTTTGCTCGCCTCTCTGCCTCTGTGTAAACTGCCCACGCGATGACTAAAAAGCTTTTTCTAGTTCTTACTACCGCATTTTGCGCTCTGACAGGTTCCCTGCCGGTGTCCGCCCAGTGCTGCCCGGAAGTGCCGCACATTGAAAAAAGACAGGTGCTCTGGCAAAAGCTGCAGGCAGAGATCAGCGGCGTGGACCAAAGCCTTGATGGCGTAATGGCGCTGGCCCTGAAAGACCTCACCTCTGGCGAAACATTTTTTATTCATGGCGATGAAGTCATGCCTCAGGCCAGCTCCATCAAAATCACAGTGCTGGCAAATCTTTTTCTGCAGGCACAGCAAGGCAAGCTGAAGCTCACGGAAGAATACACAGTTCGCAAAGAAGATTTGGTGGACGGCAGTGACATTATGCTCGGCCTCACGCCGGACGTAACACGCCTTACGCTGCGTGATCTGGCTACCATGATGGTGGCCGTGAGTGACAATAGTGCAACCAACGTTCTCATTCGCCGCGTGGGTATGGAAAACGTAAACGCCATGCTGGATAGCCTGGGGCTGCATTCAACCCGCCTCCGCCGCCAGATGATGGACCTGAAAGCCGCCAGCGAAGGCCGCGAAAATGTTTCTACCCCGCGCGAGATGATGACGCTGCTGGAAAAAATCTATAACGGCAAGCTACTGAACAAAGAGATGACTGCCGACTTCATCAAGGTGTTGAGCACGCACAAAGAGAGTTCGCTCTTACAGGGATTGCCTGACGATGCAGTAGCCGCGAACAAGCCGGGCGAACTGGAGGCTGTCCGCAATGACTCTGGCATTGTAATGGTAAAGAATCGCCCTTACATTTTGTGCGTGATGACCACGTACCTTAAAGACGAGAAAGATGGCTCAGCAGCGATCCGCAAGATATCCGCGCTGGCTTATAGCTATTTTGATCGTGTGGCACGAGCGTCAGAGTTTGGGCGCGTGGTTTCACCGAAATAATATCTCGCCCAAATAGCAAGTGACGTTGTCCTGAAAAAAGCAGTGGCCCTTACAACGTCTGCAGCATCTCCTGCACTTCGTTCACAAAGTGGTGTGGCCCATCCTGCCTGGCCACAATCTTGTCCGGACAGCTCTCGCGCTCTAGGTAAAGATGCGCGTCAGCCTGCATCAGCACTTTCTGGCGCGGGCGCTTCTTCTTTACTTCCTCGCAAAACTCGAGCCCCGGCTGGGCAAAGTGGCCAACATCCACAATGATCAAGTCATATTTGCGGATAGCAGCCGCTGCGCGGGCAGCATGAAGATCGATTGCGGTATCCACTTCATAGCGTTCCATGCGGAGAATAATGGCACGCAGGTGTTGAACGGTGGCATCGCCATTGACCAGCAGAATGCGGGGAGTACGTTTGGCACGAGGCATTGGGAACCCTGATATTTTTTTAACTTACTTTGCCAAGCGTACACCATTGCAAGCAGCTGCCAATGGCCCAATCGCCGTAACCCACTTAGAGTTTCTTGATCTTTCTTTACCCTGGACTGCGCCGTTCGAAAGGTCAGCACTCTATTTGAGGTGCTGATTGAACCAATCTGCCACGCGTTCAATCACGTCTCGCTGATGGCCAGTATTGGCAAACATGTGGCCTTCATGCTCATAGACCACCAGCTCTGTTTCCACGTCCAGCGTTTTGAGTGCATGCCAGAATTCATACGACTGCGGCGTAGGACACTCGCCGTCACTGTCACCAACCAGGACTAACGTTGGCGTCCTGGCGTTTTTGATAAACGTGATGGGCGAGCTCTTGGCATAAACCTGTGGGTCTTCATACACCGACGCGCCAAAGAACGGGACCATCCACTTGTCAATCTGGTTCTCACCGTAATAGCTCTGGAGATTCGCCAATCCAGCGCCTGCTACCGCAGTCTTAAAACGATTGGTCTGCGTGACGGCCCACATGGTCATGTATCCGCCGTAGCTCCAGCCGGTGATGCCCAGCCGATGCTCGTCAATGGGTGCGTCTTTCAAGGCCTGATCAACGCCCGTCATAATGTCGCGAAAATCACCGTACCCAAAATCTTTTACGTTGGCGCGCGTAAAGGCCTCACCCTGGCCAAAGCTGCCGCGCGGATTCGGCATGAAGACAAAGTATCCCTGCGCAGCCAGCGCAATGCCAAAGCCGCGTGAACCGGGCCAGCTTGAGTGCGCCATAGAGCCTGGGCCGCCGTGCACCTGCACCACCATGGGGTATTTTTTGCTCGCATCAAAGTTTGCCGGATAAAGCAGCCAGCCTTGCAGGTTGAATCCGTCGTTCTGCCAGTGAATGCTTTTCGCCTCGCCCCATGCGGGCTTGAGGTTGGCGTTTTTAGAGGTGATCTGCTTCCACTGGCCAATCGCGCCGGCCCAGACCTCAGGCGGATGCGCCAGTGACTGACGAATCACCGCGGAGCTTTTGCCATCCGACGAAAGAGAGATGGCGGTGCCCCATCCGACAGCGTTGAGCTGCCCCGGCTCATGCGCCAGCGTTTCAATTTTTCCGCTGGCGATATCTACCGTGGCGATTCCGGCTTCGCCGTCCACATCTTCACCAAAAAGAATTTTGCCGCTGCCCGTCCACATAAGCCAGCTGGCGGAGGCTTTCATCTCCGGCGTAATATTTTTGGGTTCGCCGCCTTCAGCGGGAATGGTGAAGATGTCGCCGCCCACGGAAGGCTCATCACTCATAATGCCGGCAATGAACGCCACGGATTTTCCGTCGGGCGACCATGCGGGAATGGCAATCTGCGAATCAACTGGTGGTTTGAAGATTGACTTCATGTCGCCGCCTGCTGCAGAAATGGTATAGAGCTGCGCGACGTACCAATTATTGTCGCCGTTGCCGTGCGCGGGCCGTGGTGACAAAGCTTTTGCTATCAGGCGACCAGTCATATTCGTAAACGTACATGTCGGCAGGTGAGATTTGGCTCGTCTTGCCGCTCGCAACATTCACAAGCGTAAGCCGCTGCTCCGTGACAGCTTCCTTGATTACGCCGGTCTGCGCTTTCTCCGCGACCAGTGGTCCGGCAGCGCGCTCTGCATTTTCAGTAAAAAGAAACGCGATGGTCTTCCCGTCTGGTGACCAGCCGGGCGTGGAGAGAAAGCCTTTTACGCTGGTCAGCTTACGGCTTGCGCCCCCTGCGGCGCTGGTGACATAAATCTGCGGCTGGCCGGATTTTGCCGCGTCAGAAAAGAACGCAATCTGTTTGCTGTCAGGAGACCAGGCCACTGCGCTCTCAGTCATGCCGCCAGCAGTGATGCGTCGCGGCGTGCCGCCTGTAACCGTTGAAACAAAGATTGCTGATCCTGCCTTAGTGGTTTCCACCCAGGCCAGCTGCTTGCCGTCCGGCGCAATGGCAGCTTGCTCAAATGTCTTGGCGCCGAAAAGAGCACTCATTACGCCATCCATGGGTGATTTGACGGCTTGTGTGCGTGGATGACCCGCCGGCTGAGCCAGAGCGAGAGGAGCTATGGCCACGCAGGTGAAGGCGATCGCTAAGATGGTTCTTCTCGCTTTGTTCATTTCATTTGTCTCCAGGTTGGGATTGGTTCCTCAATATACAGGCGGCAACTTTCTCTAGCAAACCATCTCTTGAAAACAAGGTCCGCAAAATTGCCGGCAATTCAGTTCGTCCCAGCCATGCGGACTGTTCGGCGATGGCCCGCCCTTATGATATTCTCCAGTTCATCATGCGACATACTCTTCTTTTTGTTACAGCGGTCATTTTTACCGCCATCGTCGGCGCGTGTTTCTTATTTGCCGATCAAACCTCGGCCCCGAAGAAAAAAGCGCCGGCAGCCGCAACCACGCCAGCACCGGCGAAGCCGCAGCCTTCGCCAGCCTCAAAAGACGAAAGAATCATGGAAAAGACCGCCCAGGCCACCATTGACTGGGACAAATCCACCACACCGGGCGCAAAAGTAGAAGTGCTATTGATGAAGAAAGACCAGGTGAATGACAAGCCGGTGATGCAATATCACCTGAAAGTAAGCGGCGCGCCAACCAACAAGTTTTATACGCTCATGGCATGGCCCATTACCGCGCCTGTGCCAGCCACCATGCTGGAAGGATTAGTCATAGCAAAAGACGGCACCGTGGGCTGCCCGCCTGATTCCACCAAAAGCTGCGCGGAGGGGATGAAGGGCCATGAGTTGAAGCTGACCTATTCGCCCGGCATTGGAGAAATTTTCCGCCACGCCCTGATTTCTGAAGACCATGCTTCCAGAATCTTTTTTTCCATTGTGCCGGCGCCGATGATTGAGCGTGACAAAGCGTGCAGCCTGGAAGTTGTGCGCCTTACTTCGCGATTTGAACTTGCCTTGATACGCGGCAAGGGATTCACGCCCGGCGAGCAGGTCGCCTTCCACACCGCGTCCTACCAGGACGTGCACGATTCCAAGCCCAAGATAAATCCCCAGGGAGAATTTTTTGCCGTGCTCTCACCTTATGTTCAAGGGCGCACCATGGGGACAACACAGGTCAACGCCAAAGGCAGCAGCTGCTCTCTCACGCTCTCATTTGAATGGGGCTCAGAATAGCTGGGCTGCAATTTTGCCTTGGTTTAAGGGATGAGTGAATGAAGATTGCAATTTTAGGTGCGGGTGGCGTGGGCGGATATTACGGCGGCCTGCTTGCGCGCAAAGGACATCAGGTAAGCGTGCTGGCACGGACCGCCAATCTGGTGGCGCTCAAGCAACATGGGCTTGAAGTCCGCATGCCCGGAGAGACTTTTACTGCACCCGTACAGGCCAGCGGGAACGTAAAAGATTTTGGCGCGGTCGATTGTGTCCTGCTGGCTGTGAAAAATTATTCGCTCGCTGAGATTGCTCCCGCGGCAACCGAGTTAGCGGAAAAAGGCGCGCTCATTGTGCCGCTGCTCAACGGCGTTGAAGTAGCAGACAGGCTGGTGGAGCTTGGTGTTCCGCGTGCGCGGCTGGTGGGAGGGTTGACGGCGATCAGCGCTGTCCGCGTAGCACCCGGAGTGTTTGAACGCTTCAGCCCGTTTCAACGCGTGGTAATGGGAGAGTTGGACGCATCGCAGCCAGAGCGCGCGCAGCGCATTGCCGCCATGGTTGAGGCCTTTCGTGAAGTGGGAGTGGACTCGGAAGTCTCCAAGAACATTACGGCTGATCTGTGGAGAAAGTTTGCTTTCATTGCGTCACTGGCGGCGGCCTGTGGACTCTCACGTTCCGCGCTGGGGCCACTCCGCGCCACACCGCTTGGCCACTTGATGCTTGAACGGCTGGTGCGCGAGGTCATCAGTGTTGCGCGTGCGCGCAAAGTTGCACTGGCGGACGACGAAGCCGAACGCACCATGAAAACCATGGGCGGTCTGCCGGACGCCATGAAGCCCAGTTTGCTGATTGACCTGGAAGCCGGTCGGCCCACGGAAATTGATGACCTCAGCGGCGCGGTTTCCCGCCTGGGAAAAGCCGCTGGGGTGGAGACGCCTGTGCATGACACGGCGGCAGCTGCGATCGCCGTGGCTGAGAAACTAGAAAAAACTCACCACTGATTTGCACTGATTACACTGATCAGAAAGTTCAAAAAACCTTACCACGGATGAACGCGGATCAGAATCGGGACATCGCCGTCATCGCACGTCATCAAAAAACAAGAACCTAATCGCGCAAAATTGAATTCGCCCCCCATTTATGCGTGTCGGAGGTTTTTCAATTTTCACTTTTGGCAATTACGGCGATTTTGGCAATTTATTTTTTGCTTTCTCCGTGCCTCCGTGTCTCCGTGGTAGGTTTTCTTAGTGTCCGACTTTCTCCAGATCACTCGCGGCTGAGTCGATCACTGCGGCGTAATCCTCCAGAACCTTGGCTGCGCGGATAATCTCTTTCTCTGCTTCCTGATAATGCTTTTCCTCAATCCCCTCGCGTATGCCGGGCAGAGTCTTGGATCCGTATCCGGTGTAGAAGCCTGGAGCATAGATCAAATGCTGGTACCAGGAGCGACGAGGCAGGCCGTCAGGATTCATGAGTTTGCGCTCGGCCTGGAGCAGTTTAACGTTGAGCGCCTGTAACGCTGGCGACGCAGCGCCTGATCCCGTGAAAGCTTTGGCGGCTTTTGTGTAACGCTGTGCGGCGCGGTCAAGGGCGTTCTGGGCGTTATCGAGCGGAGCGAAGTTCAGGAACGGCGGAACTTCTTCCTTCGGCGGTGCGATGGTCGGGCGGCGCGGGTCAGAGGTGGCGCTGTACATGCCATCGTCGATATCCTGATTGCGGTCGCGCACCTGCTCTTGTTTGTTCTTGAGCAGGGTCTTCAACTCGTCAGAATATTTGTGGATGGTATCGGCGAAGTCGGCAAAGTCGTAGGGCAGCACATCAGCGTCGGCAAAGCGCACCACCATGGTGCCAACGGTCTGAGACAAGGCGCGTCCGTAGATAAAGTCTTTGTCAGAGAAATGTGTGAACCAGTAGAAGTCGTCGTAAATCGAGTGATAGATGCCGCCGTCATCTTCACCGCCAAAGCTGACGTTGAGTGAAGCCACGCCCAGATGATCAATGAACGCGGTGTAATCACTGCCGGAGCCGAGTGGGCCAATGCGCAGGTCCGGGCGCGTGCGCGCTTCTTTCTTATCTTCCGGACGGCCCTCGGTCAGGCGGGCGGCCTGATCGCGCTTCCAGACTGAGATATTTTTCTCAGGATCGGTGATGTCGCGGGAGACGGTGTTCACAAATTTTTCCAGCGAATGCGAACCTTCCACCTGTAGAAAGCCGCGGCCATTTCCGTCAGTATTGATGTAGATGGCGGCGTGCTGCTTGAGCTCTTCTGCGTGATACTCCGCCCATTCCGTGGAGCCGAGCAGCATGGGCTCTTCCCCGTCCCACGCGCAATAGATGATGGTGCGTTTGGGCTTCCAGCCTTGCTTCAGCAGTTCGCCCAGGCCCCGCGCTTCTTCGAGCAATGCGACCTGTCCGGAGATGGGGTCTTCCGCGCCGTTGACCCAGCCATCGTGATGGTTGCCGCGAATGATCCATTGGTCAGGCGATTCGCTGCCGGGAATTTTCGCGATGATGTCATACACCGGCTTGATATCCCAGTTGAAGGCAACTTTCAAATGCACCTTCGCCGGGCCGGGGCCGACGTGATAGGTAATGGGCAGTGCGCCGCGAAAACTTTCCGGAGCCACCGGGCCTTTCAACGCGGAGAGCAGGGGCTTGGCGTCGCCGTATGAAATGGGCAGCGTGGGAATTTTGGTGAGCGTGGTGATGTCTTTGAGCGCCAGGCGCTTTACGTCGCCTTTGGCGCCCACGCCGGGCGTGGTGGGATCGCCGGGGTAGGTCGGCATATCCATGACGCTGCCGCGCTGCACGCCGTTTTCATTGCGCATGGGGCCGTCAGGAAAAACGTCATCCTGGAAGTAGCCATCGTCGCGGGGATCAGAATAAATAATGCAGCCAATGGCGCCATGCTCGGCAGCGACTTTCGGCTTGATGTCACGCCAGGAATTTCCGTAGCGCGCAATCACGATTGCGCCTTTTACGGAGACACCCAGACGGTCGAGCTCTTCATAGTCGCGCGGCAGGCCGTAATTTACATAGACGAGGCGCGCGGTCACGTCGCCGTCAATGGAGTACGCGTTGTAGCTGGGCAGTTGTTCGCTCTGCTGGTTTGATGTTGGATCGGCCGATACCGGCGGCTCCTGCAGTTTGGCCGTGAAGCGCGTGGGCTCGGTCATCTCCAGCACGCGCTCTTTGGGCGTGGGAAAAAGTACGTCAAAGGTTTCAATCTGCGCGTCGAGGCCCCAGGACTTGAATTGCGAGAGAATCCATTCGGCATTCTGCTTGTCATAGGGCGAGCCCACGTGGTGCGGGCGCGCGCTCAGACGCTGCATGGCGTCTTTCATGATTTTGGGATCAGGGATGGCGCGGAACTTATTTTCCCAATCGCGCTCGGCATGCGAACTGGCCGCGGTGAAGCCGTACAGAGTGTCGTCATCCGGACTGGCGGCGGAAAGAGGAAGCAGGGCGATCAGGCAGATGAGTGCGGTGAGCAAAGTTCGGCGCATGAGGAAGCTCCTGTTGAGTGACGGGAAATTGTAATGGAAAAGATTGCCAAAATCGCCGGAATTGCCAAAATTGAGTAATTGAAGG
>DASZMF010000916.1:0-3332 GCA_035552035.1 Candidatus Angelobacter sp. | reverse complement strand
CGTAACGGCCTTTAACGCAGAGAAAGTCGCCGTTGATGCCGCTCTTGTCGCGATTGTCGCCGCGAACAATATCCATGCCGGTATCTGAGCGGCGCACGCCCAGCGTGGTCTTGCAGCCATCGCCGCAGTGCGTGCAGATGGTGCCAACGTGCTTCATCTCCCATGGGCGCGTCTTGTAACGATAAGCGCCAGAGGTCAGCGCGCCCACCGGACAGATATCAATGCACATGCCGCACTCTTCGCAGTCCAGATGGTCGCCTTCATTGGGCGAAATCACAGAGCTGGAGCCGCGAAGCTGTACGCCGAGAGCGGATACGTCCATGGCTTCACCGCAGACGCGCACGCAGCGATAGCAGAGAATGCAGCGCGGACGATCAAAGAATACGATCGGCGACCACTGCTGTTCTTCCTTGTGCAGCTTGCCTTCCATATAGCGCGATTCTGCCGCGCCATACTTAAATGTCATGTCCTGCAATTCGCATTCGCCGCCGGCGTCGCACACGGGGCAATCCAGCGGATGGTTGCCGAGCAACAACTCAATCATCGATTTGCGCGCCTGGCGTACTTCGTCTGTATCAGTGGCCACGACCATGCCATCGGTAATTGGCACCGTGCAGGCCGTTTGCAGCTTGGGCATTTTCTCAATGCGCACCAGGCACATGCGGCAGGCGGCTTGCAATGAGAGCCCGGGGTAATAGCAGAACGACGGAACTTCAATACCCACGGCCTTGCAGGCTTCAATCAGCAGCGTGCCCGCAGGTGCTGTGACCTGTTTGCCGTCAACGGTGATGGTTACGTTTTTTACTTCGGCCATGGTTTTTAAGTTCCGAATTATTCCTGGTGTTAACTGGTCTTAGAATTTGGTAATTGAGTAAATTGGTAATTTGGTAATTGAAAACCGTAGATCTCTCATGTTTCTTTTGCTTTCAAGTTACCCATTTACCAGATCCAATAATGCTGCTTATCCTAACTTCAATGTCCTTCTGATCTCTTCAATCTGTGCTGCGTGCCGCTCTGCGTGCTTGGCCATGATGATCAGCATTTCGTATGTGCTCACCATGCCTGCTGCAGCATGCGGATGCTTTACTTCGGTCGCGCGCAAATCCTCTGTCGTCTCTTCAGCAAATCGAATCACGCTATCGCGCGATGCTTTAAATTGCTTCGCGGCATCAGCCAGCGTGGCAAAACGTCCAGTGGGCTGCGCGCTTTCCGGCGACTGCGTTTTACGGCTGCGGTCCGCTACAACCCGCAGAAAAAGTTCTTCGCGATTCGGCGCGTCTCCCGTTCGCGGCATCCGCTGCGTGGTGACCAGCTTCATCTGGATCGTCTCAGCCAAAGTCAGGTGTTCCACGGTATCGAGCACAGACCAGCTATCAGCCGATGGCTTCACGCGGCTCTGTTCGTCTGTTACTCCGGCAAAGCTGCTCAGAAAATTCTCGCGGCTTGTACGCAGCAAGGCCAGCAGAACTTCTTTGTCTGCTGTTGCTGCGGGAATCGAGATGTTCAGAGCGCTCATTTGGTTTAGTGGGCTCCTACAACCGGCAGTTCGGCGATCTTGGGATTGGCATCAAACGGGCACGGACGGCCGTCCAAGTGCGCTTCAAACTCACTGCGCCATTTATCGACAATCGACATGGTCGGAATCGCAGCAGCGTCGCCGAGCGGGCAGAAGGTCCGGCCAAGCATGTTCTGCGCCAGGTATTTAATGTTGTCTATGTCTTTGCGCACGCCACCGCCGTTATGGAAGCGGGTGAGCGTCTTCTTGAGCCAGTCTGTACCCTCGCGGCACGGGATGCACCAGCCACAGCTCTCATGCTGGTAGAACTTCATGATGCGGAGGGCAAACTTGACCATGCAGGTTGTTTCGTCAAGAATGACCACGCCGCCAGAGCCCAGAAATTCGCCGCGCTTGCCGAAGGAGTCAAAATCCATGTTCATCTGTTCGGCTTCTTCCGCCGTCAGGATGAACGTGGAAGATCCGCCGGGAACCACGGCTTTAAGCTTGCGTCCGTTGGGAATACCGCCGCCAACTTCATAAATCATCTTCTTCAGCGGATAGCCCAGAGGTAGTTCATAAACGCCGGGTTTATTGATGTGCCCGCTGAGGCAGAAGAGGCGTGTGCCACCGTTCTTTGGCGGGCCAAAGTCGGCAAACTTCTGACCGCCCATAAGAATAATGTGCGGAATAGAGGCCAGCGTCTCCACGTTATTGATGACCGTGGGACCGCCCCACAATCCGACCACCGCAGGGAAGGGTGGTCGGATTCGTGGGATACCGCGCTTGCCTTCCAGCGACTCCATCAGGGCGGACTCTTCACCTACTTCGTAAGCGCCTGCGCCTGTATGCCAGCGGACATCAAAATCTTTGCCGCTGCCAAAAATGTTTTTACCCAGATAGCCTTTGGCGTATGCGTCGGCAATGGCCTTGCGCATAATATCAACCAGGTAGCGATACTCGCCGCGAATATAAACAAAGCCAATCTTCGCGCCCACGGCCAGCCCGGCAATAACCACGCCTTCAATCACGGCATGCGGATCATGCTCCAGAATCGGACGGTCTTTGCAGGTGCCAGGCTCGCTCTCATCGCCGTTGACCAGAATGTATTTTGGCTTGGCAGATTCCTTAGGGACAAAGCTCCACTTCATGCCCGTGGGGAAGCCGGCTCCGCCGCGTCCGCGAAGGTTTGAGGTCTTTACCTCATTGATTATGTCGTCTGAGGTCATGGTCAGTGCTTTTTGCACGGCCTTGTAGCCATCAAGCTTCAGGTACTGCTCAATGTCAGCGGCGCCTTTGCCAAAGCGCTTGGAGACAACTTTTACTTCATCGGGATGGGAAACTAGTTCAGCCATTAGCCTTTAGCTCTTAGTTTTTAGCTTTGTATCGTCATCCCGAACTCCGTTTATGAGGGCGCGCTTTTTTCAGCGCCCAAATCGGAGTGAGGGACCTTGTGCCGTTACTGCTTAGTTTTTTTCCTGTAGCTATCTAAAACCGCGTCCATCTTGTCGTTCGTTAAATTCTCGTGGAAATCGTAATTGACCTGAACTGCTGGAGCCCAGCTGCAGCCGCCAATGCATTCCACTTCTTCCAGTGAAAACGTTCCGTCCGGCGTGGTCTGCTTGTGTCCGATGCCCAGCTTGCTTTTGCAGTGCTCCAGCAACTCTTCGCCGCCGCGCAGCATGCAGCTGATATTGGTGCAGACCTGAACATGAAACTTGCCCATGGGCTTGGTATGCAGCAGGGAGTAATAGCTGATCACGTTGCGGACTTCAAGTTCGGTCAGCTCAGTCTTTTTTGCCAGATGCTCAATGGCCGCGTCGCTCAAGTAGCCGAG
>DASZMF010000915.1:0-5972 GCA_035552035.1 Candidatus Angelobacter sp. | reverse complement strand
TAATGCGAACGACCCAAAAGGACAGTTTCCAAAAGTGAAATCAATCTTGCACTTGCTGGTAGGGCATCCTTATATGGTGCTGCTGGGCTCCGGACTGCTGGAGCGTGTGGGCGCGCCGCTGTTGCTCTCGCCCGTTCTGGTAGCGGCTGGCGCATTGGCGGCCGGCGGGCAGCTGCGTTTTGATGTAGCCGTGTGGCTGGCGCTGGCTACCTGCCTGATCGGGGACACTCTATGGTACGAACTGGGCCGCAAGAAAGGCGATTCGGTCCTTTCTTTATTGTGCCGCATCTCCTTTGAGCGCGATACATGCGTGCGTCGCTCAAAAGTATTTTTTGAAAAAGGCGTGAACCGCACCCTGTTTCTTTCCAAGTGGCTGCCCGGAGTTTCCCACGTGGTGCCGGCGGTGGCGGGCTTGTCTGGAGTTGAGCGCCAGCATTTCTTTGTGGTGAATGCCGCAGGATCAGCCGTATGGATTTTAGCGCTGATGCTGGTGGGCTATCTGCCGGTGGAGCATCTGCACATTGCTTCTGCCGTGGGGCCGATTGTGTTTGAAGCCAGCCTGGTTGTGCTGGCTGCCAACGCCGGCGTTAAGTACTGGCAGCGCCGCCAGTTTCTTGAAGAGCTGTACAAGTCACGTATTACTCCGCAGGAAGTGCGCCTGATGATTGATGCGGGCGACAAGATAGTGATTCTTGATCTTCGGCATCCGCTGGATTCCGTGGCCGACCCAAGAACACTGCCGGGCGCTGTCCGCGTGTTGCCCGATGAAGTGACCAGCCGCGCCGAAACGCTGCCCAAGGATGAAGAGATTATTCTCTACTGTACTTGACCAAACGAAGCCACAAGTGCCCGTGTGGCACAAAAACTTCAAAAACTGGGAATCACGCACGTAAGACCTTTGCAGGGTGGCTATCAAGGATGGAAAGACCTTGGCTATCCTCTGGCCGAGCCAACCGATGTGGCGTGGGTGACTGCTGCGGAATTAAGCTGAGAGCTTCAGACTCTGTGGCTGATTGTTGCGGCTGTGATTATTGTGGCCGGAATTACGACACGAGTTTGTTTTTTATATCCTGCTCGGCCTGCTGGATATTTTCTGGCTTGCCCAGATCGCGCCAGTAATATTCGTCGGCGCGGAATGCCATGATCTTCTCGCCTAGCGCTGCCAGCCGCAGATATGCCGGGATAATGGAGAAAACCCCTTCTTCCGTGAGCAGCGGAAAGATGCGCGGAGAAATGATGTGTATGCCGGTGAAGGCTACTTCGCTGGTCTGATTTGCGTCGCGAACCATCTCAATCTTTTCTTCGCTGACAGTGCGTCGTCCGCAAAGCTGCAATTGATCGTCAAATAGAAGATAGCGCGAGGTTTTGCGATCCTGCACAGCAAGCGTGGCCAGAGCTTTGTGTTCGGTGTGGAACTGCAGCATTTTTTGGAGATCGACTGAGCTGATGATGTCTACGTTGTGAAGAATGAAAGGCGCGTCTGATTTGCCGTTGTCGCTGAGAAACCAGGCGGCTTGCTTCAGGCCGCCGCCGGTATCGAGCAAAATATCTTCGCGGGAAAATTCAATGTTCATGCCAAAATTGTTGGCGGCCTTCACGCGTTCCATTACCAGATCAGCATAATGGTGGATATTGATAATCACGTCTTGAATGCCGAATGCGCGCAGGCGTGAGAGCGTGATTTCCAGCATGGTGCGCCCTGAGACTTCCACCAGCGCTTTGGGACGATCATTGGTGAGCGGCTGCAGGCGCGTACCCAGCCCTGCGGCCAGGACCATCCCTTTAAAGCCCATGGCTTTCAAGCTCATGGATTTCATCGGCCGACTTTTTCTAGCTGCAGTTTTTCCTGCTCAATGTGATGCAGAACAACTTCAACTCCAGCTTTGCTGCGCAGATGTTTTGCCATCTGCTCAGCCAGAAACACGGAGCGGTGCTGGCCTCCGGTGCAGCCAAAGGACACGCTGAGATTTTTAAAGCCGCGGCTCTGATAATTGGCGACGCTTAAATCCACCAGGGCTTTTGCGTTGGCCAGATATTGATGCACGCTTTCCTGTTGGTTGAGATATTCGATGACCGGCGCATCTTTGCCGGTGAGGGCTTTGAATCGTTCTTCGCGGCCGGGGTTGGGAAGGCTGCGCGCGTCAAAGACAAAGCCGCCGCCGTTGCCGCTTTCGTCTTTAGGCGGTCCGCCGCGATGGAACGAGAAACTAGAGACTCGTACCTCCAGCTTTTCTGTCTGCGTGGCCGGCGCGTTTTCAATAGAAGAAATATTTTGGTTCTTGGGCACAGCTGCCATGGCCAGAAGTTTTTCTGACGTCACAATATTTTTGAAGGCCGCAGTGAGCGCAGGCAGCGCGATGGGTAAAGTAGCATGCTCCAGGAGCCAGCGCAGATTCTTTACCGCGTACGGCACGCTTTGCAGGAAGTGGGACTTGCGTTCATAGAATCCGCGAAAGCCGTAAGCGCCCAGGGCCTGCAGAATGCGCACATAAACAAACGCATAGTAATGTTGCATGAAGGCGTCACGGGTGATTTCAATGAAGCCTTGCAGCGTTTCAATATAGTGGTCGAGTAAGTTCTGGCGCAGCGCCGGCGGCAGATCGGCCTTGGCGTCATAGAGCAGGGAAGCCACGTCATAGTGGAGCGCGCCTTTTCTTCCACCCTGATAGTCCAGGAAAGTCGGCTGGCCGTCACGCAGCATTACGTTGCGAGATTGGTAGTCGCGGTAGAGAAAATAATCGCGCGGGGCCGTCAGCAGAAATTTTGTAAGCCGGCTGAAATCATTTTCCAGCGCCTGTTCATTGAAAGGAATGCCGGCCAGCCGCAGAAAATAATATTTGAAATAGTTGAGGTCCCAGGAGATCGACTGGCGATCAAAGCTGGAGCGCGGATAGCAGACTTTGTAGTTCAGGTCTTTTCCCGCTTCAATCTGAAAGCGCGGCAAGGTGGCAACTACTTTGCGATAGGCTTCAATCACGGCAGTCGCAATATCATCGCCCGCGCGATTCTTTACCAGAAATTCAAACAGCGTGGTGTTGCCCAGGTCTTCTTCAAGATAAGCGCTGTGGGAAAGATCGTCGGCGTAGATCTGCGGAACGGGCAGGCCGTGCCGCCGAAAGTGCCGCGAGAATTCAAGAAAAGCAACGTTCTCTTCACGCACATCATAAAGAATGCCGATGGCGCTTTGACTTCCGGCGGCGAGGCGGACGATGGTGCGTCCGGAGCCGCCCAGCTCGCCTTGCAACGGCTGCACGTGCTCTGGCGGTGTGCGGAAATGCTGCTCAAAAAGTTTCTTGAGGACGTCGCTTCTCAGCGTTTCGTTTTTCTGAACTTCAATTGGCATGGTTCCCAACGATTCGCGGCCAGAGTTAAGTTAACTCTGTTGCATTAACTTTGTTGTATTAACTTCAAAGATAACATCTAAATCAGTCAGCTACTTTGCTTCCAGCGTGACCTGTTCTACTTTGTAGCCTTTGTCGCGTAGCGCCTTGGCAATACCCTTGGGGCCGACGATATGGGCCGCGCCCACTACTACAAAGATGGGATCTTTACCTTTGAGGTATTCGTCAATTTTTGCAGTCATGACAACGTTGCGGTCATCGAGAAGTTTTTTCGTCAGCGACTTGGTGCCCATGTCGCTTTCTTCGTCCATGAGTTTTTGTAAGGCGTCAGGGTCGCCGGCGCTGTAGGCGTCGAGCAGGCGTTTGAGCATTTCTTTAGCTTTGTCGCCGTCTTTCAGAGTGGTGAGCAGCAGGGCTTGTTGTTCCTCGTCACTCGCGGTGGCAAAAACGGAGAGCTGCGACTCCATAGTTTCCAATTCATCTATGCGCTGCGATGGCTGCCGCTCGTCCAGGAAGTGCACGTCAATTCCCAGCGTTGGGTCTTCACCGGCCTGCTGCCATGACATGGCAGCAATGGTTACGGCGGCTATCCAGGGCTTCATTTTCTCAAGAGCAGCCTTGGGGACGCTGTGCTCAGTGCAGTAGGTATCGAGCAGGGCGGCGGTTTCCGGCGAGAGATGTTTGGTGAGCGAGTCGTCGCCGGCATACATGCCATATTGCTGGATCAGACCTATGGCTTTGCCCTGGTCAACATTCTTGATGTTGACCTCCACGGTCAATACTTTGGCGGCGTTAAAAGCGGCTTCAACTTCTTTGGGCAGCGGATACATGCTGCTGTCGCCCAGATGGATGGAGCCCACCAGATAAACAGTGGCCGTGGGCGAGGTGGCTTTCCACATCAGAAAGCGGCGCGGTTTAGTAGCCGGTGCAGCTTGCTGGGCCAGCAGCTGGGTTGCGCCCAGAAATGCGAGCAGCAGAACCAGGGCTGCGTGAGTGTGTCGCCGTTTAAGCATGTAATCTCTCTCTTTCTGATGAGCTGCTAATGAATGAGCCGCAAATTAACTTAGTCGTGCGGGCAGGGCTGTGATAGCAGATTATACCGTTTGTGATGGCGGTTGCGGCGGCCGTGCGCGATTCGAGAGCTGCTGTCCTAAAGGTGAGAGTAGATGACATTTAGCGCCGGCATCCGTCAGAATAAATACATGTTGCGTTGGGTCCTTTGGGTTGTGATGGTCAGCGGTGCGGCGGTTGCGTCGTATTCGCAAACGCCTGCGCCGGGCGTGGTGCATGCTTCAGTGCCGGTGACAGCCGATCCCACAAACAGCTACGCGCTTTATCTTCCTTCAAACTATTCTCCGGCCAAACGCTGGCCGCTGCTGATGGCTTTTGATGCCTTTGCGCGCGGGGAAACTTCAGTGAATCTATTTCATGAAGCGGCGGAAAAATACGGATTCATTGTTATCGGCAGTAATAACTCGCGCAATTTTGAGGACCCGTCGGCGGCCGTGCGGCTGCTGGGCGCGGACATAAAAGAGCATTACTCGGTGGATGCGCGGCGGGTTTATCTGACTGGCGTTTCAGGCGGCGCGCGCGTGGCTACGTCGATTGCGGTTAACTGCAAGACTTGTATTGCCGGCGTGATTGCGTGCGTGGGCGGGTTGCCGTCGGGCGTTGCCACGCCGGGGCCGGAGGTGACTGACTGGTTCCTGATCAGCGCTACGCAGGATTTTAACTATCCAGAGATGGTCCATCTCAAAGAGGCGCTGGAACGAAACAGTGCTGTGAGCCGGCTGGTGATTTTTGAGGGTGAGCACGGCTGGATGCCCAAAGAATATGCCGAGCAGGCGCTGGCCTGGATGCAGGTGCGGGCCATGGCTCGCGGGACTGCGCCGGTGGATAAAGAGTTTCTTGGCAAACAATTCGATGCGCGGCTGGCGGAGGCACAGTCGGCACAGAGCTCTGGCGATGTTGTGGCAGCGGTGCGGGACTATCGCGAGATGGTTGCTGACTTCAGAACTTTCCGCGATGTGAAAGAGCAGGAGGCTTTGGCTAAGTCGCTGGCTGATTCAGAGGCTTTCCGCAAGGCCAAGAAGAATGAAAAGGCCACGCTGGATATGCAGGATGAAGTGGCGACCAAGCTGGGCAATCTGGTGGCGGGCATTGGAGACATGCCGGATAATCGCGAGGCATTTTTCACCCAGCTAGATGCGGCGGCCAGGAGCGCGAATCGCGATCAGAAGCAAGGCTCTGATGCTGCACGCAAGAATGCCATCGCACGCGGCATGGCGTCAGCCTTTGCATACGCCGTGGAGAATGGCCAGCAGGAGATGCTGAAGAAAGATTATTCATCCGCCAAAGAGATGTTCCGGGCGTGTGAGCTGATCCAGCCAGATAGCATATGGGCCACGTATCTGCTGGCTACCGCGCATGCGCTGCTGGGCGAGAAGAAGCAGGCCATCCAGGATTTGAAGAGGGCCATGGACAAGGGGCTGACAAGCTCCAAGGCGCTGGAGGATCCGGCGTTTGACCGGATACGCAACGACGAGGCGTTCAAGCAGATTGCGGCCAGCGTGGCTAGCGCGCCTAAGAAGGAAACGGCAAAGTAGGTTTACCGCGGATTTACGCGGATGA
>DASZMF010000914.1:0-6630 GCA_035552035.1 Candidatus Angelobacter sp. | reverse complement strand
CGAGGCGAAATAGCCGGCATTGGATTTCAGGGCCTGCGTGAGGTAGCCATCAAAGACCAGCGCGTTGGTTGAACCATCGACGTTGGAGTTTGCGGCGTTGGCAAGCTGCGTACCTGCGACTGGAGCGCTGATGGCCACTTTGTTAACGGTGGTGATGGAGTTGAGAGTTGCCGTGGCTGCGCTGGTGCCGATGTACCACGCGTATCCGGCAGCTCCTTTTACTGCGGGAACGGTTGCGACGACATTCTGCGTGCCAGCCGTGGTGGTGACAGAGTTAGAGGCGACACTGATAGCGCCTGCCCCTGCTCCATATTGCGTGGAAGTGCCGTCAATGTTGACGCGTGTTACCTGCCCGTAACTTACGCCGGAAGCAGACACGGTGGCATTGGCCAAGGCGCGCGCGGTGAGCGCGGTGACAAAGACAACCAGAGTCTGCGCGGAGCCGAGAGTGCCGCCGGTGTTCTGCCCGAGAGCGAGCGTGGGCTGCGGCGTCTGACCGAGCGCCATGGATGCGTTGCCGTTGAGGATAATATTTTCCTCGCCGATCATGACAGCGCGCAGCAATGACTGGACCAGAGTAGCTTTGTTGTCAAACTCCTTGCCGCCAGACCAGACTGCTTCCCAGTCCACTGAGCCTTCAAGGCCGATGCCGGCGTAAGACGCAACATAGTCCTGCTCCGTGACACTCATTTCCGCAGAGCGACGACCCGGCGCAACGCCGAGTTCAAAGTTCGAGGTATTGACGCCGGTGATGGCTTTCCAGCGCGTGGCCAGATCGCCGCGATCACTCACCTGGCGTGGCAGGCGGTTACGCAGCGGAGTGATGACTGGATACAGTTGAAGCGCCGGGCCGCTGAGATCAAATGCGTTTAAGTTGCCGGAAACACCGCTGATGAGGGACTGACTGATGGTGGTTTTGTTCAAGGCGGACATGTCCGACTTGTTGAGCAGATCAAATGTCTGCTGACTCAGATCGCCAAACATTTTTAATTCCTTTTCTCCGCTTAGAAAGCGGTGTTGTGGTGAAATTCTTTACCTCAGTGGCTAAAGCCGACTGATTAGTGGCACTTAACCGCAGGCATAAATGCCTGCTCCACCCTGTGACTGAGTACAGTTCTAAAGGCGGGGCTAGCGCAGATATACGGAGGCTGGCTGAGGTTTTTGCAGGGTGCGCTTGAGCATTTCATGAACGCTGGGTTCGCCGGCTGACTTGGAGAGTGACGGATGAGCGTCATCCTCTTTAGTGACGGTATGCGTGGGCGTGCCGGTACGCGATACGCGGCTGCCGGACTCGCGCGGCTGCACAAGTTTTTCCACGAGGGACAAGAGATTGTTCAGCGAACGCTGGATCTCCTGATTGTTGCTTTCCATTTCACCGCGCAGGCCGGCCACATCATGCTCCATGGCTGCCAGTTTGGCGAGCGCAGCAGCAGAGCCAGCGTGCGCCTTTTCCAGTTGCGCTTTATCGTTTGCATCCAACATTGTTTGTTCTCCTGTCTTTACTCCTGGGCGTAAGCCGCCCGGAAACTTTTCGATTTCTGCCGCGGCCAGCATGGCAGCAGGACTGCCATTGCCTGGATCAAGCAAGGCATCCATGTGCGCGGCTGCGTCTTGATTGCTTTGCGCCATCTGATCCATGCAGGCCTTGATGGCCGAGAGATGAGAGAGCGTCTCTTTGGAATGTTTCGCGCCAATCTTGGCGGCGAGGGAATGGCGTGCTCCGATCTTTGAAATGTGTGCGTTCGGGGATACGCGTGCGTTCGTGGTGAATTTGCGGACTTCAAAAGATCCGTCTGCCTTGACGGCGGTGAAGTGCGCGCCGGGGACGCAAGGGTTATCGACTACGCTGATTTCCACTGGCTTGGCGGTGAAGCGGACGTATTCGCCCTCTTTCCAGGCTTTGACATAAGCGCCGCCGATGCTGAAGCCGGTATAAACGCCTTGCATGCATTTTTGCCAGGCAGCGCTATCCACGATGCGCGCGCCTACGCGAACTTGCTTAAGATCGTCATCAAAATCAATGGCGACCAGCTTGCCAACGGCGCTGGGTGCATGCATTTCACGCACGTTGCCCAGGCTCTTGCCGTCAGTGGCTTTGGCTATTTCATCACTCCATTTTTTGAAATAGGGTTTGGAGGAGTCGTAGTCGAAAATTTCGCCTTCTTTGTCGATGACTTCTGCGGTGGCGATGCCCCAGACTTCGTGTTTTGATTCGTCGATTTTGGCGATCTGGGCGAAGAGAGTTACGGTGTTCTTCATTATTTGCTCCAAATGAGAAAGGCAGCCGCGAGGCTGCCTTTAAATTTTTATAAAAGAAAGCAAGCGCAAGGTCCCTCCTCCCTACTCGCGCGCTGAAGAAAGCGCGCGCGAGCTTAACGGTCGTCGGGATGACGAGGCAGGTTGGTTGTTAACCGCGAGTCAAAACAATCTCTCTTGTGAGAATTCCCTGAAGCGGCATAGTTACGATCATCATCTTCGGGGTCTTTCAGAGCTCCCTCACTACGTTCGGGATTTCGCCTGCGGGCTCGGACGCCCGCATCACGGCTCAACTTCGACTCTACCTCGCTCCTTACGTCGCGAGGTGCCGCTCAGGATGACAAGTTGTTGATATTTATTCAGATTGCTACAGATATTTATTGATCGGAAAGTCTTTATTGGTTTGAAGACGAGCCTTCTTCTGGCTCGATCTCATGTATGGCGGAAATCCCTGACCATGCGGAGGTTCCGGTCGAGGGCTTGATGTTCAGCGGGCAGACTCCACTGGTTGTGATGACTGCGTTTGCGGCTCCTATGGGGTGCTTGCCTAATTCCTGACGGACTTCGTCGATGGAGAGGACGCCGGCGCGGACATAAATATCGTCGATCCTGGCCTGCTCGAGGGCATTCAGAGTGCGGTCCTGTTCCCAGACAAATTCAATGTCGGTGAAGCCGAAGTGGCGACTCACGATGAAATTGATGGAGTCAGCCAGGTAGCCAAGGATCGGCACCAAGCCTTCTGCTGCAGCTTGCTCTACGCTGGTTTCTGCGGTGGCGCGATTCATGGCGGTAACAAATTGCTGCGGCGAGAGGCCAAAGGCGTAGCAGACGATACGGGTGATCCATTCATCGAGCGCGTCTTTGAGCATGGGATCGCGCGTAAATTGCAGGCTTCCGCACTCCGGAACAAAGGTGATGCGGCGGCGGCGCGCGGAGTTTCCGGCCAGAGAGCTATCAAACCAATCCTGAAATTCACTGATCTGATCGGCAGACCACTCCTTGGGGACCTGCGCCACGGCTTCTGGCACGTTGCCTTCTGTGTAGTAATTGAGCAGGTGAATCTGCCGGCGCAGGCCGATGTTGATGGTAAGAATGATCTGCTCAACCGGCGAGAAGCCGAAGAACTTATGCGCGCGCACGTTGCGCGGACGATAGATAAGCTGCTCTGAGGTGAAATCCACGGCGGGCAGGCCTTTGAGAATTTGCTGATAGGCAACGGCTGGCGATGCGGGCGTGCGGCCCATGGCATCGATTTTGCGCGTGATGGTGGAGCCGTCAATCACTTCAAGAGCATAAAGCTGTTTGCCGGGAGACCACAGCTCGCCATCCTGCGAGACGATAGGGACGAGTACGGGCGCGTCAATGACCAGCAGATCTTCCAGCAACAAACGCACCCACTGCTGCCAGGTGTGCTCTTTATCTGGATAGGAAAAGAAATCTGTCAGCTGGGCGAGACGCGGATCATTCTCTTCATTGTCCTCGCCGCTGAAAGGAGTGTTGCCGCGCGCATCAACGGATTTGGTTTGGCCGGGCTGCGATTTTTTGCGAAAGGCCCAGGGCATGCGGCTGACCTGGTCTTTGCGTGTCTCAATGCAGAGACGCACGAGATCAAACGAATCTGCCAGAGAGCGCATTTGCGAAAACGAAATGGGCTCCATGTTCCGCGGCTGGATGTTGATGTTGTAGCCGACGGGATAATCTAAAGTGCGTGGCGGCGTGCCGGCTGGAGCGCTGGATGCCATGGGCAGGTCCGGGCCAAACCATGTATCAATTGTGTTCCTGAGTTTGCGTCCGACACGAGCCGCGAAGCCAAGCTCCATAGAATTTAGCCCCATGGAGCCAGGGTCGAGCGCGGTAACTTTTCCGTTCTTGAGTATTTGAGCCATGCTATGCGATCCCTACTTTCACGCCCATGATGGCGGAAGTCTCAATGATGAATTCAACTAAAACGTTGTTGCGGTAAGCGCCGATGATCTGAGGATCGTGAATGCGCAGACTCTCATACCAGCGGCATTGGCCTGTGTGGTCGACGATGTATTCCCCCTGCCAGTTCATAAAGAGTCCTTTCAGAGCGGATACGATTTTGCGCCGCGTTTAATAGCCGACGATCACGCGATCGGTACAGGTGCCGGCGGTGGCGACATCATTCTTCTCAAAGAAAGAGACGGCCAACTGCGGAAGTCGAACGGCAGGGCCGAGTGTGCCACTGGTTACGGTGGGGGCAAGTTCGTCCGCGAGGAAAGCCTGCTGCGAGCCTGCCTGCATGGCGGTGGCGATGGTATAGCTGTTGTAAAGAGTAAACGTGGGACTGGATTGCGACTGGTCGTCAGCGGTATAGACATTCATGACCAGATCAAAATTCTGAGAGCAGGTAGCGAAGACCGTCATCTTAGTGGCGTTGCCTACGCGGATGAGGCTTGTGTTGGTGGTTGCTCCGCCGATGGAAGCCGGCAAGGTGACACCGCTATGCGATAGATCTGCCGGCGAGTAAACGACGTGCGGCAGGGGTCGAGGGAGGATGGGCTTGCCGTTTTTATCCAGTTCAGGAAACTGGCTGGAGGTTTGAGAAAGCATTACGAGCGTGGTGGTTACGCAAAGAGTGGCGATGATGAAGAGTAAACTTTTTCTGGTCATGAGAGTCTCCTTGGTTTTTCCGGGGCTGAAGCCCTGTCAATTGCTTTCTTAACGCGGCCCTAAAGGGCCGCTCTTCCACCGATTAGGCGGTGGCTCCGGACACTAAGTGGTCAGCGCCTGCTGTGGGAAGGTCGGTGCGCGGACGGGTGTTACGTTTCTTTCTTCCTTGGCTGGGGCGACTGTCGCCGGGAAAAGGATTGAGTACGAGCTGGCACTCAAGGCAGAAGAAGTGCTTGGAGGCTGAGGTCAGGCGATATTCGTCTGACGTGAGCGGGGTGTTGCATTCTTCACAACGCGGCGGGGCGACACGGCCGTTAGGATCGTGTGTCATGGGATACACCTCTTCGCCAGGGCGCAGACCAGCGAACAAATGGGCTCTGGCGATGACGGAAATATTTTGTTGAGTAGACGGTTTTTGGGAATCGGCATCCAGGACGTGTGAAGCGAGCGCAAAGAAACTGCGTGACTTCTACTCCCTAATACGGTGCGCGGCAGGCCTGTGGAGACAGGGTGCAGCAACGCACGTACGAGGCGTCCTAGATGGTTTCTCCACCGGGCACAGTTGCGTGCCAAGCGAAAGAAAGGTTGCAGGCCTTTGGGTGCCGGCGCCGCTCCCGGCTGCAAGACTTACTACTGCCTTACATAGACATCTTATACGACACATTTGATTTGAAAGTCAATAGATAAAATCAAAAGCGCGCAATTTTCTTTTAACCTCAATAAAATATTGATTTAAACCATTGACTCGAACTTAGACATATTTTAGACTTTAGACACTTATGACGCGACCCGCATACAGCCAGGCTTATGAGACAGCGAAGCTCGATCTGCTGAAACAGCTGCAGAAGAGAGACCAGATCGACAAGCAGATATTGAAACTCAAACAGACGGTCAAGGCGCTGGGCGACCTGTGCGGCGCGCCACCCGATGAGGTGGAAAAGCTGTTGCTGATCGAGGGCTTTGCCATTAATTCAACCATGGGATTTACAGAGGCTATCCGGCGGCTGTTCCGCATGCACCAAAAAGCGTTGAACCCGGTTGAGATTCGCGATGACTTGCTGAAGATCGGCATTGGCCGGGAACAGGTCAACCTGCTTTCGTCTATTCATACGGTGCTGCGCCGCATGGTGGAAGCCGGCGAGATTCAGAAAACGGACGATGCGAAGTTTCAACTGACTGCTTAGCCAGTGGGTCGCGGCTACGGTGCTGCGTCTCTCTTCATCCCGCTCTCTCTTCATCCCTGCTCCGCTTTGTCCCCGTTTGATAGCATGTCCGCGTGCGCGCTGTGGCGATAAATCAATGAAACGATTTGTCTTGATCTACCACTACAGATGGTAGCTGGCGATTTTTTACAGCGCCGCGGGCTGAACGTTCAGTTGAAAGCGAGAAAAACGGCATGTCACAAGGCATGGATAAGCTGAAACACGTTGTGGTGCTGATGATGGAGAACCGCTCCTTTGATCACATGCTGGGGGCGTTGAAGAAGACAAATTCAAAAATCAACGGCCTGAACGGGGATGAATGGAATCCCGATGACACGGGCGCAAAAATACTGGTGCAGCCTAAGGCAGCCTTCCAAGGGCAGTTCGGGCATGATCCGGACCATCATTTTGCCGGCGTTGACCTGCAAATATTTGGCGGGAACATGGCAATGGGCCGCCTGGCGAACATGCAGGGGTTTATCACGAGCTATAAGACTCAGGACACAAACACCGGCCAGTCGCACGCGATTATGTATTA
>DASZMF010000913.1:0-2527 GCA_035552035.1 Candidatus Angelobacter sp. | reverse complement strand
GGAGTTATCTGGAATGGTCAAAGGCTGCGACGCCATCAGGATTTTCTTTTGTCATGGAAGAAATTGGCCAGCCTTTTGCACCGACGACGAGTCACGCGGCTGCTTCCTCACTGCTGGCAAACTTTATAGCCTTCACGCCAGCTCTGCTGCTAATTGCATGGGCTGTTGGATGTCTGGCTGTCCTGATCTTCTGGTGGGTGCGTTGGCGGAGCATCACGGCCTCGATAGGCGGCGCTATGCCGGTGACGTCTGGACGCGAGCTTGACGCACTGCGTCGTGTGGAGCAAAGTGCAGGAATAAAAAAGCAGATCAAGCTCATTGTTTCAGAGTCCGCGCTGGAGCCAGGGATTGTAGGCATCTTCCGGCCGATCATGCTGTTGCCTGCGGGCATTGCAGACCACCTGAGTGACGCGCAGATGGAAGCGATCATCACGCATGAACTGTGTCATGTGGGCCGCCGCGATAATCTCACCTCTGCCATCCACATGCTGGTGGAAGCTCTCTTCTGGTTTCATCCGCTGGTCTGGTGGATTGGCGCCCGGATGGTGGACGAGCGTGAGCATGCCTGCGACGAAGAGGTATTGCTGCAGGGAAGCGATCCGCAGGTTTACGCTGAGGGGATTCTGAAAGTTTGTGAATTTTATCTGGAGTCGCCGCTGGTTTGCGCGGCCGGGGTCACGGGCTCAAATCTTAAGAAAAGAATCGAGGCAATTATGGTCCATCGCATGGCAAGTAAGTTGAATTCAGGAAAGAAGTTATTGCTGGCTGTAATGGGAATAGCGGTCGTTATCGGGCCAATCATATTTGGCTTGCTGCATCCAACGCAAAGCAGTGCAGCCTTGTCAGACCAAAAGGCAGGAGGGGTTTCTGCCGGCATTGAGTCTGCAAGGATTAAACCGAACACAACGGGCGAAGCCATGCCTCCGTTTAAGATCACCAGCAACCCACCCGGTACGGGCGTAGGGGTTATGTTCAATCCCGATAAGTTTCTGGCAACGAATGCTCCGCTGCCTACGCTCATTCGAATGGCGTACGGAGTGGAGAGTTTTCAGATCGGCGGAGGGCCGGACTGGCTGAGTTCCAAAAGATATGACGTGGTGGCGAAATTCAACAATCCTAACGGCGAAGTGCGAAGCAAAGTTGTTATGGACCAGCGGCGGCTCATTCTGCAGGTGCTTCTGGCCGACCAATTCAAGCTGATACTTCACCATGAAAACAGATCGGCTCCCGTCTATGCCCTGACTGTTATCAGTGATTCCAAATTGCATGAGTCAAAGGCTGGCGACACTTACGCTAATGGAATCAAGCTCCCCAGCGGGCAGCCAATGGGAGAAGGACTGTGGGCCTTCAACGAAGGCGGGTTGGCTGGACAAGGAGTTTCCATGGAGGAGCTGGCGCAGTATTTATCAAGGGAATTTGGGCGAATGGTTGTGGATGAGACCGGGCTCAAAGGCAAATACGATTTCAAGGTGCAATGGACTGGAATTGAGAATCAAGCGGGTAATTTACTAGCCGCTGTTCCGAGAGATTTAGGGCTGGCATTGAATCCTCAAATTGGTCCGGTCGATACGCTGATCATTGATCATGCGGAAGAATTTAGAGAGCAGCAATAGATGCATGAAATGGCGGCAGAGTCTCTCCACTCTGCCGCAACATTGATTGATGGTATTTTACGCACGGGGGCTGAAGCCCAATGCATCTTGACTCATTTACGGCACGAGTGAACTCGTGCCCTGACACTTGTGTCGCATGTGGGCGGGGAATAATTTGGGTCACAGGCAAGAGTTTGTAAAGTTCCAGGATAACGCTCTGTAAGGGATGTCGTGAGACCGAACACAAGAGTGCCTGTGCCACATGAGCCGCAGGCGTGGGCGCCCATTTCGACCGGCTCTAGGCACCCATATTTGTTTTGTTTCTGTCCGCTTCCGGCATTCGGCTGTGAGATATCGAACAGTTAGAGCGTGGAACATGGGACGACCTGCCTGCGTATATCTGCTTGGCATTCAACTGCTTGGAGCAGCTTTCCCGATTCGGGCATGGAATTGCCCTTCTTGATTGATTCACGAACAAATGGATTCGCCAGGAATTTCGGCCGATCTTAAAATTGCAGATCTTTAATTCAGTGAAACACTCATTTAGTGAAACATTTCAGCAAGCCAATTTCAGAAGATACATTTTCAGCTAGACACATTTGAGCAACAATCGAACCGGAGGATTTCATGGGGACATTGATTCAGGACATACGTTATGGAATCCGCATGTTGCGGAAGAACCCTGCGATGACTCTGGTTGCGACGCTCACGCTGGCGCTGGGCATTGGCGCGAATACCACGATTTTTAGCGCTGTGAATGGGCTCATGCTGCGTCCGCTGCCGGTGGCGAATGCTGACCGGCTGGTCGTACTGGCCGGCGAGCCAAAAGGCGGGTACATATTTACACAGTTTTCTTACCCGGATTTTCAGGACATCCGCAGCCAGGCCGATGGGTTTTCCGATGTGTATGCGTTCTCACTGAAGCTGGCGGGAAT
>DASZMF010000912.1:0-1596 GCA_035552035.1 Candidatus Angelobacter sp. | reverse complement strand
GGCGAATCCGTTTTGGTCGATCCTGCATTCGCCGAATTTTATTATCATCAATCCGCAGCACTCCGTTTTTGTTGCATATCCGCTCATCCCCTGGATTGGAGTTACCGCGGCGGGCTATGGCCTGGGGCAAATCTATGCCTGGGAGGCAAGTCGCAGAAAAACTTTTCTGCTACGACTGGGGATTGCGCTGACCGCGGCTTTCATCGTGCTTCGCGGTATCAATTTTTACGGTGATCCCGCGCCATGGGGCGTGCAGAAATCAGCGGCCTTCACCGTGCTTTCTTTCGTGAACACCATTAAATATCCGCCATCCTTATTATTCCTGCTGATGACGCTCGGCCCTGCGCTGCTTTTCCTCTGGGCCGTGGATGGAGAGACTCCACTATTCTTGCGGCCTGCGCTGGTCTATGGCAAAGTGCCAATGTTTTATTACATGGTGCACGCGCCGCTCATACATCTGATCGCAATTGCTGTGTGTTTTGCGCGCTATCATCAGGTGCACTGGATGTTTGAATCACTCACAATTGCCGATTTTCCCATCACGCGGCCACCCGGATGGGGTTTCTCATTGCCTATTGTTTATCTGATCTGGGCTTTGGTTGTGCTCGCGCTTTATCCACTTTGCCGATGGTTTGCCGCCTTGAAGCAGCGGAGCAGTAATGCTTGGCTGAGCTATTTTTAGCGCTAGATGGCAATAGGAGCGCGTTTCAGCCAAGGGTACGCTTAATCTATTGAACGATAATAATGTTGAACAATCATAAGGATGCAAAGAGTTACTTTGCCACCTTGGCTTTTTCCTTCTCGCCTTTCCAAAGTGCGGTGCTGATTCTCCGCTCTTGAAGGAGAGATGAAGCCACAGGTACTTCACCCGTCGTTACGAAGAGCTCATGGTTTTCTTCCAGATCTTCCGGGATATACCGGTAGTTCACCATCACACCAAAAGAATCGCGCAAACCATAGGGCCGCACGTTGGCAAACGTATCAATTGCTTCCAACCGCGCGCCATTGGAAAAATGGAATGCTGCCACCGGATCAAGTTGCTTGCCGTGCAACTGCGTGAGATAAACCAGCACCAGCCGCCGCAAGGGCGCAGCCAGAACTTTCTGGTGCATGGCGGGGCTCTTGAGCAGCTCAAATAAGGCATCCACGGAATCTGCGATGCCGCTTTCGCTGGTAAGGTCCTTGACAAAGTCGCGCATCAGGCGGGAGAGCCGGTCACGGGTGAATCCCGCATCGGCATTTTTCGCGGCGTTATTGGCAGCCTCGCCGGCAGAAGTTGCAGCAGCATTCAAGGCCTTGGAAAAACGCGGCAGCGGCGAGAGCGTGCTGTAATTGCGGATGGAGGGCAGCTCGCCGGTCAGTTCATCTACAACTTGTTTGATCAAAAAGTTGCCGAAAGGAACGCCGCGCAAGCCTTCAAGGCAGTTATTGATTGAATAGAAGATGGCCGTGTCAGCCTGCTTGAGTGGGAGCACGGGCGCATTTACATCAAGAAGCAATTCAAGGTCGCGCGCCAGCCCTTTGGTGAGCGCCACTTCCACAAAAATCACCGGATCAGCGGGCAGGGCAGGCTGGAAAAAAGCAAAGCAGCGGCGG
>DASZMF010000911.1:0-2621 GCA_035552035.1 Candidatus Angelobacter sp. | reverse complement strand
AACAATCGACGGTCCCCACATCTTCGGCTTCTCGCCCGTGGCGCTTTGCATGAGCTTCACCAGCGTTTTAGCGTCCGTGCGCCGCACCGGATCTGCCACAGCTGCAATGTACGCCGACGCGCTTAACTTCGTTGGTTTGGTCTTGTTTTCCGCCATCCTTAGTGCCTCCCGTCCATGCCAAGCCTAACATGCTCGCGGAAGCGACTACCCGACCGTTCATCCCAATCTTTTGACTGCCGTGATCACTGCGCCATCAAAATCCCCTGAAACATTCTCTACTCAATTCCTGACTCGGGCGTACAATCGGGAGCCATGCGTATATTTCATCGAGTATCGTTTCATCGTATCTCTTTTGGTCGAGTATCTCTGGCTCTGTTTCTTGCGGGAGCGGCAATCGCTGGCTTCTTTGTTTCTCCCTTGCACGCCACCACGCCGGAAGAGCAGGTAGTCTTGGCTCCCATCACAGCCATGTTTGACGGCATGACGCAACGCGATGCCGCTGCCATCAAGAAACCGGTGCTGCCCGGCGGCACCATGGTGCTGATGCGCGACGGCAAGCCCACGCAGATGACCTTTGAAGCCTTCGCCGACCTGGTGGGCAAACCCGGTAAAGCACATATTGAAGAGCGTATCCACGATCCTCTGGTGCGGATCGACAACGATCTCGCCGTGGTCTGGGCGCCATTTGAATTTCTAGTCGATGGCAAAGTGGACCATTGCGGAACGGATTTGTTCAACCTTGTCCGCACAGATGGAAAGTGGATCATCGCCAGCGTCGCCGATACGGGACGGAAAGATTGTCCGGGCAAATAATTGTTGAGGCGGAAAAACTTCGTTCGCCTTTAGTCGCGTTCGCCCCGCAGGTTCGCCCAGAAGAGTGAAAAGCTTCTGCCGGCACGGCTGAAGCCCGTGCCCTGACCCGGATCATTTTCTCAGCTGGACGAGCCATTTCTATGCGCTTGAATAAAAGAGCGCCCTTGAATAAAAAACTAAATCGCGGATTATTCGCAGACTGACGCTGTTTATCAGCGTAGATCTGCGGTAATCCGCGGTTTTGATTTTTCAATCGCCAATACTGGCAGTCGCCAAGTTTGGCAATCTCTTCCTACGCTTCGGCTTCTTTTTCCACCGTGACCTTGATCTTGCTGATCACGTCACGATGCAAACGGATAGGCACTTCAAATTCGCCCAGGCTCTTGATTGGATCGGCCAGCTGCAGCTTGCGCCGATCAATATTAAAGCCTTTGCGCTCCAGCGCTTCCGCAATGTCAGCCGAGGTGACGGAACCAAACAGGTGGTCCTTCTCGCCGACTTTGCGCGTGAAACTGAGTGCGGTGCCGTCCAGTTGTTGCGCCAGTGCGTCGGCAGCAGTCTTTTCGACGGCTGATTTGCGCACGGCGGACTGCTTCATCTGCTCAATCACTGAGCGGTTCGCCGTGGTGGCTTCAATGGCCAGCTTCTGCGGCAACAGGTAATTGCGGCCGTATCCTTCGGCAACTTTTACCACTTCGCCACGGTGGCCCAGCTTGGCAACATCTTCTTTAAGAATGACTTCCATTTCAAATCTCCAGTAAAAATCTCGCGATTTCTAAAATCGTATTTTTGTTACTGCATCAGCGGCCGGCATTTCTGCATCCACTAACTCTGCATTCAGCAAGTCTGCATTCAGTAACCGGGTGGAGCAGGGCTTTAGCCCTGCGGAAAGCTTCTAAACTTCTCGGCTTCAGCCGCTGAGGTAAATGCAATTAACTCTCCGCGCCTCCGCAGTTAATTCCTAACTACCGCGCCGCAAATGGCAACAAAGCAATATTGCGCGCACGCTTAATGGCCGCTGTGAGGCGGCGCTGATGCGGAGTGCATACTCCGGTCAGCCGGCGTGGGACAATCTTGCCCCGCTCTGCCACAAACTGCCCGAGCAGGCGCACGTCTTTGTAATTAATGTCGTCAATTTTTTCCACGCAGAATTTGCAGACCTTTTTGCGCCGGAAAAATTTGCGTCCACCACCGCCGCCTTCGCGGCCGCCTGGACCCCGATCTGGGCGCGGACCATCAGGCCTTCCGCCGCTATGCGGCCTGGGCGCTGGTGTTGATACTTCTTGATTTTCGTCAGCCATGTTGCTCCTTCAAGCAGCGCGCCTCTAAGCGCGCAATCTTTTCTTTAATTTTTCAAAACTTATAGGCACTAACCAAGCCGCCGATACAACGAGGCAAAGCTAATTACTAATGGCTAAGTGCTAATTACTGTTTTCTACGCATTTACCGCAGGCGTTTCCGTCTCGGCTGCAGGCGCTTGCTGTGATCCTGCCGGCGGACGTTTCACCTTGGACTCACGCAGCTTGCGGACTTTATCCAGGCGTTGTTTTTCTTCGTCTGTGCGTACGGTAATAAATTTGATCACCGGTTCTGATACGCGCATGCGGCGTTCCAGCTCCAGGATCGCCTTGCCGTCAGCTTCCAGTACGAACAGTACATACTGGCCGTCAGAAAATTTCTTCACGTCATAAGCCAGGCGGCGTTTGCCCATCTTTTCCGTGTTCAGTAGGTTTGCGCCAGCGGTGGTGGCATGGCCCTGCAGCGTGGCAATCAGCTTGTCCAAGTCTTCTTCCAACAGGTCAGGCCGT
>DASZMF010000910.1:0-1846 GCA_035552035.1 Candidatus Angelobacter sp. | reverse complement strand
TCTGCCTTTGAATCGCGCGCCGGTACCTCCGCGCACGTTATAAAACTTTCCGGTTTGCGAGTGGATGTTGTAAGCGCCTTCCGTGCCGCTAATGTGCATGTCACGGCGGCCGCCATCCAGAGAAACATTGCCCTTGGCTGTTACGTCGCCGGACGCGGCGTCGTAGGTCACCGTATCGCCGCGAAAATCGTAGCCGTTGAAGCGGATTTCGACATTGTGCGTGAGCGTGTAAATATCGCCGGCTTTGTCGCATTCATCGGCGTCAATCGTGACGGGCAGGTCTTCACTGATGGGCAGTTTCACTTTGCGCGGCGATGAGTCGGCGGCTTTTGCCGGCTGTGAATCCGCGCCCGGCTTGGCTGTCTGGTGCATGGCTGGCGGAGACGTAATGATCAAATGGCAGTTGCCCACGTGATCTTTAGTGGCTGCAGCGTTCAGGTCTGGTTGTTCGGTAGGCGTTGGGCTGGGTGTTGCCTGCTCCGTTGGCGGAGCGGGATTTTGCACGGTCTGCTCTGCCCGCGCCTGGCTTGTTACTAGCGGCGCGGCGAGAAACAAGTGACAAAGCAATCCTGCTGTGATAACTAACTTGTGTAGGGAACGCATGCTGTAAAAGAAAAGAACCAGACTGGGCAAGTTTACACGGCAAGTTTTTGAAAGCAAAACCTGGGCCCAGCGGCTGCAATCCCTCTCCTGGCGAAATCTCCGAACCTGCTCCATGACTTGCCCCGTTTGCGGTAAGGGGTCTCCTTGCGTCCACACGAGCAGGAACACCTCAGCTCTTGCGAATCACGAAGTCTCTAAGGCTGCTGAGCCTATGCTCTCACATGCGGCTGAGGTTGCACGCATTGCAGAGAATCAGTCGGCCACGGAACTTGCCTGGCGGCAAGAGGTGGTCTCGCGCGTACAGCAGCACCGCGTGCGTCGCGGACGCCCCACCGACCCCCGGGCGCTAAAGCTGGACTTTTCCTCTGATACGCCTCATTCCTTTGGCGCGCTGGCGTCAGATACCGCCATGCCGCCTCCGCCACAGCGTTTTGCTGAAATTCTGGTGGAGCGGAATCTTGCTCAAGAGGAATACGTCAGGCCAGAACCCAAAATTATCCGCTTCCCCCGGACTCAGGCTGCATACATTCCCACCGTGGAAGAAGTCACTCTGGAAGAACTTGAACGGGCCGTGCCGGTGCCGGAGTCGCCACGAATTTTAGAGGCGGCAGAAGAGGAAGTGTTTGAGCCGCAGCTTTCTGAATCTCATGCGTTTGAGGCAGAAGTCTCTGAGCAGGAAACATATGAGGCAGAAAGTTTTGAGCGCAACCCAGTTGAATCTTATCCGTCCTATCCGAAGACCATCTCGCTCAAAGGCCAGCAGCTGGATATGTTATCCAGCTTTGCGGATATCCATCTGGAGCCGGAAGAAACGCGCATAGCCCATGAGCTTGAGGTCATCCCCCGGCCAGCACCGCTGCCCCAGCGTCTTGTCTCCGGGCTGGTGGATGCCGGCATTGTTTTTATTGCCACGGGACTATTTGTTCTCACGTTTATGGAAGCAGCAGAGGAGATGCCGCAGTCGCGTATGACGCTGGTTTGCATGGTGGCTGCAGGACTGATCTTCTGGCTGCTCTTTCAATATCTTTTTCTCACGTTTCAGCGGGCCACTCCGGGCATGAATATGGCGCAGCTTGAGCTTTGCACATTTGCCGGCGCGGCAACTTGTCCCATGGAACAGCAGCGCCGCGCCCTGGCCAGCACGCTTTCTGTTTGCGCAATAGGGTTGGGCTTTGCCTGGGCGCTGGTGGATGAAGACCGCCTCGGCTGGCATGACAGGATCAGCGGAACGCATATGCGGATG
>DASZMF010000909.1:0-1954 GCA_035552035.1 Candidatus Angelobacter sp. | reverse complement strand
TGCGCCCATCACTGCGATGCGGCTCAAAGTTGTTTCTCCTCGGCGACGGCAGTTTTATCAGAGCCAAAACGACTTTTAGTACCGGCCAGCAGCCGCCGAATATTTTGGTGGTGTTTGAGCACGATGATCAGGGAGACGCCAGATGCCAGAAGCAAAGAGAGCCAATCTGTGTTTTGCAGAAAGATAGCGGCCACGGGAAAGGCGATAGCGCCGAGAATTGAGCCAAGCGAAACATAGCGCGTGACCAACACAACCAGAATAAAAATGGCCAGTGCCACCAGAATAGCCTTTGGGAACAGTACGCAGAAAACGCCCAGCGCCGTGGCCACTCCTTTGCCACCTTTGAACTTCAGCCATACCGGAAAGACATGACCGAGCACGGCTGCCAATGCTGCTGTGGCCATGAGTTGATTGGGAATCAGCTTAGGATACGCGTTGGATACTGCCTGATATGAGGCGATGTACGAAGCGATCCCAACTGCCAACGCGCCTTTTACAGCGTCCAGCACCAATGTGGCGATTCCCAGACCTTTAGCGCCGGACCGCGCGACGTTGGTTGCGCCAATGTTGCCGCTGCCAGTCTGCCGAATATCTTCACCGCGAAAAACCCGCACCAGCAGATACCCAAAGGGGATTGAGCCCAGCAGGTAAGAGATTGCGGCGACGATGAGATAGAGAATGACCATGGATCTTTTCAGCTTGTGCCGCGCGATTAAAAATCGTGCGCAAGTTATTGTATCGAAATGGACGCTGGCTGTGGCGGCGGCTTTTGGTCCGGGTATTTGCAATTTATGTAAGGTTTCGAGCGACCAATAACATTAGAAGTTAAACTTGCAAGTTTAACTGTTATTCTGCTAGAATGAATACATGCCGCGTAAAACTTTTGAAATTGCCGCAGGTGATTTTACCCAGGCTGTGGGTTTGCTGGTGCGGCGCGTGCGTGCGGCCAGTGCTTCGCATGAGCTTTCATTGACTGAATCAGCAGTGATGGGACGTCTGGCAAAAGATGGGCCTGCCACCACCGCTGACCTGGCACGCGCTGAAGGCATGAAGCCGCAATCCATGGGGACCACCATCGCAGCGCTGGAAGAGAGAGGCATTGTAGAGCGCAAGGCGCATCCGACCGACGGTCGCCAGATGAATATCGAATTAACCGCTAAAGGCGCGGCCCTGCGTAAGAGCGTGCGGGATGCCAAACACACATGGCTGGCGCAGGCCATTGCTAATCTCGACAAGCAGGAACAGGAAACGCTGTTTGCGGCCGGCGAGATTATTAAACGACTGGCGGGACTGTGAGCAGAAGCGTAACCAAAGCAGAGATACAGGCGAGCTCAAAACTAGGTTCGCTCTCGTACGCGTGGCGTGCGCTGCTGCATCGCAATTTCCAGCTCTATTTTTTTGGCCAGAGCATCTCGGTGATCGGCACGTGGATGACGCGGGTGGCCACAAGCTGGCTGGTCTATCGGCTGACGCATTCAGTTCTGTTGCTGGGTATTGTGAGCTTTGCCGGGCAATTTGTTTCTTTTGCCCTGGGACCATTTGCCGGTGTGTGGGTGGAGCGGCTCAATCGTCGCAAGCTGCTGGTGTGGACGCAAGCCGCTGGCGCCGTGCAGTCGCTCGCCTTGGCTGTACTCACGCTGGCGCATGTGATTAACCTTTGGGAAATTATCGCGCTCACGGCGATGCAGGGATTGATTAATGCGTTTGACATGCCGGGCCGGCAATCTTTTCTGGTGCAGATGGTAGAGGACCGCGAAGATCTCAGCAACGCCATTGCCATCAACTCTTCCATGGCGAATGGCGCGCGGCTGATTGGTCCGGCCATCGCTGGCATGCTGATTGCCGCGGTGGGAGAAGGCTGGTGCTTCCTGATTGATGGCGTCAGCTATTTTGCGGTGATCGCATCACTGCTGATGATGCGGCTCAAGCCGCTTGACATAATTCGCACCAAGGC